>JADFHU010000554.1 GCA_022567055.1 Planctomycetota bacterium | reverse complement strand
CGGCTTGTTTTGTGTCTGGACGGCGTCAGGCTGCATCGACTATCTTCAGATAGCCTGCTTCGCCTTCCTTGCCAGACACAAAAACGCTCGTTTTCGGTGCGACGATTCATTTTGATAGGCACTCTTACAATGAATGTTGATTCATCACGATAGAATCTTGCATGTTATACTGGTAGGTAGCAATCGACTTGTCGGCCTGTATTTCAACAATTCGATAACCAATCCTGTTGCCAAACGATCCGCCGACATGGCTGTCAAAGAAATACGGTTTCTTTTCCGAGACATACCTCCCGACTGAATCATGGTCGTGGCCATGAAAAACAGCCCGCACGTTCTTGTATGACTCCAGCAATGTCATGACGGCCTCTCCGGCCTTGGCGTGTTCATCGTTATCGAGACCGACGCCGAACTTCGGCCAGCCCTGGACGCCTTGCCTCCTTTGGGCGATATGCATAAGAACAAAGATTGCCTCGTCCTGCTTTCGAGCATCCAACTGTTCCTTGAGCCAGTCGATATCGGCTGGCAAGTATTGGCTTGCCTGCTGTTGCGCTGTCGTGTCGGCCAGAATGAAAGTCAGCTTTTTGATGCTAACGACATGATTGCGGGGATAGCCCCAAATCTTTTCCCAGGACTCTCCTGGGGAGCCCTTCTTTCCGTCGACATAGTCATGATTCCCTTTGATTGCGTAGTACGTGGTATTCAATTTCGTCAGATAGTTTGTTTTGACGGCTTCATAGGCCGTGCTTGAATCGTGCACAATGTCACCATTGAGGAAGACAGCGTCCAAACCCCTATCGACCTTCTCCCTGTTCAGCCTGGAGATCAGGAGAGGAATGTTCTCGGCGAACGCCGTCTCTTTCTGTCCAAAATGGAGGTCCGACGCAATAGCGAAGCGAAAATTCGGCTTCTCCGGATCGCTTAGTGCTGCTGCGATACTACAAGGTACGGGAGAAAGCGCCGACACACCAGCCGTCACCCCACAGAGTTTTAGTAGATCTCGTCGGGAATAGTCCTGTTTCTTCATGTTTCTCTCCTTGCCGAACGCCTGAGCTAACCGGGCGGCGACTAGCGACCTTCGATTTCAGATTCCCCGTGAAACGCCGCCCCGGCTCAGCTTTTGGTGTACGCCCGGCATGGGCGTGATTTGTTCTTGCCGGTCCCTAAGGAACTTTGCGGGGATCCCAAACGGTCGCAGCGATGTAACGTTCCGGGCCGGTTTTTTTGTCCCAGAAGTAATAGGTCGTCACCACGTTCCCAGTGGCGGTTTGTAAGCTGCGTGGATAGCCCATGTCTCGTCCGCCACCATCGGTGCGCAAGACGATTTCATTTCCCCACGTTCTGCCGTTGTCTTTGGACACCTTTGCGAGGATTTGGTACGGAGGCGCCCGGTAACCGTAGGTAAGGCAGACTCGCCCGTCGGACAGCCGGATCATACTTGGTGGGTTCCCCTCACCGGTATCCTTTACGGGCCGATTCAGATGCGTCCATGTCTTGCCATTGTCGAGCGACTCGTAGGCGTCAATCCAGCTCGGACCAGAGTCTGGCTCTCGCACGCGTGTTGTTGTCAGCAGGTGCGTGGGCGACAAACGCACAGTTGACGGCATGATTTCATAGCCATCGATCTCTTCGTTACACCACGACACAAACTGAAACGTCTGACAGCCGTCCGTCGTGCGGGCACAGAAAACTCGACCTTCCAGACCGTTTGACTTGGCAGCCGTCAGAAAGAACATCGCTTCGCGCTGGCCGTCGACGATGTAGTCCGTCCTTGCGGCCAATCCCGGGGTCACCATATTGGGAAGCTGGAAGGGGCCTTTCCAGGTCTGGCCGCGATCATAGCTATAGGAGAACCGCGATTGCCCACCGTCCTTATCGTCCATCCGAAGCGTCATCGCGAAATTGGGATGCATGAGGTCGACCGCAGCCGTGCATTTACGCAACGCGGGAAGTGGCACGCCGGGTAATTCGGTGCCATGCAGAAAATCCCCTCGAGGAATCAAATACCCTTTAGCATTCGGAAACTCCGTCGTCCACGTCTCCCCACCGTCCGTACTGCGAGAGAGCAGGAATTCCTCCGGTTTCTCACGATCGATGTTGTGGCGCTCTTTTCCAAGGTCCTTGTGATATCCTCGACTGAATCCGACAAGTAATTCATTGCCCCAGCACCACATGCCATGGTTTGCCGGCCAGGCAGCAAAACGCCCAGGCTCCCGATGGACGACAACCTGCTTCACGACATGATTCTCGCGCGCACTCGCGGTTTGGCCGCATAACCGTTCTGGTGCGACGACCATAAGGCCGAGAGTCAGCATAAACGTTCGCAGATGCACCTTTGTCATGATCACTACCTTATTCTAGTCTGTACTAGGGTCAAGCCTTGAGGGCTGATGCCAAGCCCTCACCCGTCATCAAACTGAGTCGCGTAGAAGGATGTCGCTTTCAATCCGGCACCCGTCAGAATGACTACCGTTTCTTCGTCCGCGCCTATTTGATTCTCCGCGCCCAATTTAGCGAATGCTGCCGCCGCATGAGCAGAGGTAGGTTCGACATAAAATCCTTGTCGTGCAAGTTTAAGGCTTGCATTGATAATCTCAGATTCTTCGACCGCGACAGTGCTGCCGTTCGTGTCTCGCAGGGCATGTAGCATCTCTTTCAGACGGATGGGGCGTTTGATTGCCGTCCCCTCGGCAATTGTCGGTTGGAAATCAGTCGGGACAAAATCGTCTGCGCCAATTTGAAAACTCGCATGGAGCGGTGCGCAGTTGGCTGCTTGAGAGACAAATAGTCTCGGCATGTGTTCTACTTCGCCGGATGCAATCAATTCCTTGAAGGCGATGTAGCATCCCAATAGGTTACTACCAGCGGACGTCGGAATGATGATGTTATCCGGAACCCGGAAGCCAAGATCTTCCCAAATCTCATATCCAATTGTCTTCGTCCCCTGTAGGAAGAAGGGATGCCAGTTGTGGCTGGCGTAAAAGAAATCGGTGGCCATTTCTATGGCTGCAGCTGCGGTTGCTTCGCGTTGGCCAGGCACAAGGATCACCTCAGCTCCATACGCTCTTATCTGGGCGATCTTAGCGGGCTGAGTCGATGCAGGAACAAGGATCTTGGCCGTCATTCCTGCTGCTATAGCATATGCGGCAACTGCTGCACCACCATTCCCCGAACTGTCTTCGATCACCGAAGAAATCCCTTGCTGCTTCAGGAAGGAAAGCATCACAGACGCCCCACGATCCTTGAACGATCCTGTTGGTGCAAACCATTCGAGCTTGAATCGACAGAGTCGCCCTTCGTACTCGCTCGCAATCAGCGGGGTGCACCCCTCGCCCAAGCTCACGGGTTTCTTAATTATCAACGGAAACGATGCTCGATACCTCCATATGGATCGGACACTTTGGTCGATCTGATCACGCCGAATTCCTTCAAGCGGTGTCAGCATCAGTGGCCCGCCAGACGGAGAGCGCCAGATTTTTTCTGTAAGTGGGTAGGTGGATTTGTTGACTGGATCGATATAAGTGATCATTACTTTTGCTTTGCCGTTTTGCAGTCAAACATGTCGCATATCAAATACATTTCAGCCCAATCGGGATGCACAATGTTTTTCCCGTGATATGGCGAGTCATCAAGGATGATATCGGTACCACGGACCCCATTCTTTTCAAAAAAATGCATCTGACTTGAAAGGGTGTATCGATTCCCGCTGGTATCTTTCACGTTAACAGGCGCATATCCCATTGACTTTTCCCGAGCAACCATTGTTGCCGCACGAACATTGGCAGGCAATGCATAGTCTGATGGCGATATCCCATGGCTATCATCCAATATTGTTACATCTTGATCGATCGGAAACTTTCCAAAACAATCACCTGTAGTGGCAATTAGGATTGCCTTTTGAACCCGCAGGCCATTTGGCAGCCTAATTTTACACGGGAAATATACATCCTTTTCGTAGTAGTCCGGGGCACCAATAATTTGATTTAGAATTTCCATTTGACTGATCGTCGGGATCCACGACTGCGATTTCCATTTTGCGTATAATTCTTTTCTGACAATCTTGCTAATAAACTGCGCGTTATCCGCAAGAACCCACAGGGTTTCACATTCATCACATTTGTATTCGATGACTGTCTTGGTTTTTGAAATCGCGTTGATACTTTTACAGTGACCAATCAAAGATTTATCAATGCCGTCCACCTCACACGAGCGGCACCTGTTTCGCCATTTATTATATCTGTCCAGTATCTTCGAGATCATGTGTCGCCTAACGTTATTGTATGGTTTCCTGATAACACCCAAAAGAGATAGCCTTAGGCGCGAGAAACTGACCGATATCTGCCATTTTCTAACTCGAGTCTTAGGC
>JADFHU010000553.1 GCA_022567055.1 Planctomycetota bacterium | reverse complement strand
GGGGTTGACGCTCCTAGGGCTATAGTGGTAAGCGGCTACAACAACCATAAGAGCCACCATAAGAGCTGTGCATACGCCAGCTGTGATGGTTTTGAATAACAGGCGCCTCTTCCTGAACAAACTGTTTATGCACAGAAAAACGAGAAAAACGATAGCGATACAGAGAAGAACGACAAGAATTATTAGAGCTATGAATTGCATGCTATTGGCACAACAAGTGATTATATGCTTTTACTGTCAACACCCAATATACTAGCTGAAATTATTCCCTTGACCACAAAAAACACCTGAGATAGCCTATTCGCTAACCTGTTAACACACAAAAGAGGAATATTGACAGTAAAGATCGTTAACACCGATGCGAAGGATTAATTCGGATTGGCTCAAAGGATTTAGTGAGTTTTTGGTCAGCCATGGCGTCCCCAGGGATGAGCACTACCACTATCAGAAGTGGCTGCGGTACTATCTGGATTTCTGTGAGAAATATCAGTTTATTGAGGCCGACCCAGATAGCCTGCCTTATTTCATCCGAAAACTCCATGAGAAGAACCAGAGCCTAGCGCAGCAGAAACAAGCCTCCCATGCGATCGGGTTGTACTATGAATCTCGACCTGGTACGTCACGCAAGCCCCCTGAAGCCCCCAAGCTTCCTGGTCGCATCGATCAATTCACTTCTACTGAAGTGCCCGCGATACCGTCTTCTAGCAAGACGCCGATACCAATAGTCCAGATGGGTTTGTTGTCCAGCCCAGCCAGAGAGATTGCTCACGAACCCGTTTTACAAGTTAACGGTGAAATCAACTGGGATCATGTGTACTGGCAGTTGAAGAATGAAATCAAGGTCAGGCATTATTCGATTAAGACGTTTAGGACCTATTCACATTGGATCCGCCAGTTCCAAAAGTTTTTGGAAAACAAGGCACCTCAAACCTTGAACAATGACGATGTTAAGCGGTTCTTGACGTTTTTAGCGGTGAAACGAAAGGTGGCCGCTTCCACTCAAAACCAGGCTTTGAATTCTGTGTTGTTTTTGTTTCGGCACATCATCAAAGCAGAGTTTGGCGATTTGAAGGGCACGGTTCGGGCAAAAAAGAAGCCTTATATTCCGGTCGTGCTGTCGCGACTGGAGATTGACAGCATCATTGCACACCTTGCGGGTCCTTATGATTTGGTGGTGAAACTCCTGTATGGTTGTGGACTGAGGTTATTTGAATGTTTGCAGCTTCGGGTGCAAGATTTGAACTTTGATACGGGTATTTTGACGGTGCATGATGGCAAGGGCAAGAGGGATCGATCCGTGCCTCTGCCGCGGCAGATATTGCCGGAACTGGTAGCTCAGATTGAAACCGTTAAACAGGTTCATCAGCAAGATATGGAGGTCCAGTATGATGGAACGTTCTTGTTCGATTTACTGGAAGTGAAGTACAAGGGAGCTGCCAAGGAATTGTGCTGGCAGTGGTTTTTTCCGGCGAAGACGCTGACGTATGTGCCAGGTTCGGGTGAACATAGACGGTACCACTTGCACGAGTCTCATCTGCGCAAGGCCCTCAAGGCGGCGGTGGGCGCAGCTCAACTCTGTAAACGAGCGACTTCCCACACCTTCCGCCACAGTTTTGCCAGCCACCTGTTGCAGGCCAATTACGACATCCGAACGATTCAGGAATTGCTTGGGCATAGTGACGTCAGGACAACGATGATCTACACCCATACTGTCAAGAGCCGCACCATTAAAGAGAGTATGAGCCCCTTGGATTTCTGAGAGATTTCGCTGCTGTCTCTTAAGGAAGTCGCCATGATGGCGGAGGTGGTGCTCGGCGAAGTCACGGCCGTTGGACGCAACGTCCATTTGGACGCCGTCCCCGTCGGGCGCAGGCTGTCGTGCCCAGAGCGAGCCAATAGCGCTATAATCTTCGCGGGAAGGGGTCGACCTCAACCACTCCCCAATCTTTCCATGACGCCTGATGATATGAAACATTGCCCATATTCGCAAGCCTGGGAGGCAAGGGTTTTTAGTGGGCAAAGCGGACAGGCTTGCATATGATTCCCCAGGAATGGCCTCAGGATTCGCGTTTTCCGCTTCGGCCGCGTCGACAACTTTAGAACATTGAACCCTGAACTGTGATCCGTGTTCCGCGATCTGCGATCTGCGATCTGTGATCTGCGATCTGCGATAGATTCTTTCACTTGAGTAGGGGAAACAACCACACCATGAAACAACTCAAAACCGGCATCGTCGGTTGTGGCAAGGTGGCGCGGCTGCATGCGCAGGCGCTGGCTCAGTCGGAGAACTCTCTGTTTACGGCGGTGTGCAGTCGGGATCAGGGGAAGGCGGATGCCTTTGCCGGTGATTTTGGCGTGCGGGGGTATAACGATGTGACCCAGATGGTGGAGGAAGCCCGGTTGGAGGCGGTGGTCATCTGTACGCCTCATCCCTTTCATGCCGAGCCGACGCTGCAGGCGGCGCAGGCGGGGGCCCATGTGCTGGTGGAGAAGCCCTTGGCCTCTTCTCTGGCCGATGCGGACCGGATGATAGCGGGGGCGCGTGACGCGGGGGTGCGGCTGGGGACGGTGTCACAGCGGCGCTTTTACGCTCCCTGCCAACGGATACGGGCGGCGATCGATGGGGGGAAGATCGGGTCGCCGGTGCTGGGGACGGTGACGATCCTGGGCTGGCGGGATCGCGCCTACTATGAGAGTGACGCCTGGCGCGGGACCTGGCAGGACGAAGGGGGCGGGGTGATGGTGAATCAGGCGCCGCATCAGTTGGATCTGCTGCAGTGGTTCATGGGGCCGATCGATGAGGTGTTCGGCTGTTGGGGGAATCTGAATCATCCCTATATCGAGGTCGAGGATACGGCGATTGCGGTGATTCGGTTTACGAGCGGGGCGCTGGGGAATATCGTGGTCAGCAACTCGCAGAACCCCGCCCTCTATGGCAAGGTGTTGGTGACGGGGAGCAACGGGGCGGCGTTGGGGGTCCAGACCGATGGGGGGGCGATGTTCATCGCGGGCATGTCGGACATCAAGGAGCCACCGATAAATGATGTCTGGACGGTGCCGGGCGAGGAGGAGCGGCTGGACGCGTGGCGCCAGGAGGATGAGGCATTCTTTGGCCGCATCAATGCCGTTGAGCACTACATGCGGGTGCAGGTGGACGATTTCCTCGGCGCTGTTCTGGAGGACCGCCCCCCACTGGTGACCGGTGAGGAGGGGCGCAAGACGGTGGAACTCTTTATGGCGGTCTACCGGTCTCAGCGGGATAGGGCCCCGGTCAAGTTTCCCCTGCAGCCTGAGGATGATGGGGGGTTTGATGGGAGGAGATTGTAGATGGTGGGTCTGTGGGTCTGTAGGTCTTTAGGTCTGTGGTCGGTCTGGCCTGAAGAAGCTGCCTACTGCCCCATTAGACCTGTGGTGACTGACTCACTGACCCACTGACCCCCCAGGGCTGACGCACGTTAAACCCCTTTTCCCGTAAGGACTTGTAGCAAGAAGTCATTATTCCAACCTGCTATCTGACTCTTTCCCTTAACACTGTGACTTGAAGGATGCCTCTTAAGTAAGCTGATAGCAAAACGGCGAAGCCAGCCCAGATTGTTGACCAATTGGCGATTACGAGCCCGACTGTCATCCTCTCTAAACGTCACATCTAATTGCCAATGCAATGTATTCTCAATGCTCCAGTGGCCGCGGACAGCGGCGGAAAAACGACAGGCACTGAGATAGCGACTGATAATGTAATAGCGAACGTCCTCAGTCGTTTCGCCATCTTTCTCACTGACCCGAATCGCCATCCCGATGGCTTTGAGACCGGGCCATTTCGAAAAAACAGGATGGTTGTCAGGGATCTTGGTCAAGTAATAGTAACGATCATCAATGCGGCCGTGACCTTCATCGTGTGTCTCAATGCGTCGACAAGGACCACCTACCCAATCCCCATCCTGCCAATGAGACTCGAAAAATGACTGGACAGCTTCATGTAGTTTGGGTTGGTTCTTTTTTACGGCTAGCACATAGTCACCCTCTCCATCAAGGATCTTCTTGACAATTTTCTTTTGACAGCCCATTGCATCAATGGTGACAATCGCGCCCTTGACGTTGATTTGATCCAGTAATTCAGGAATGGCCGTGATTTCATTCGACTTTTCGTCTGTCGCCACCTGTCCGAGAGAGACACCATGATCGGCTGCCCAAGCACTGACCAAATGTAATGCACCCAGCCCAGACGCTCTATCATGAGAGCGTCGTGATGTTTTTCCATCTATGGCAATGTAATTTGTTCCTGCATCTTTATCTGATGTTCTCGTCAGACAAGATTGAATCCACTTTTCAAAACACTGCTGAAAAGCTTCCGGTTTTAGCATCAACA
>JADFHU010000552.1 GCA_022567055.1 Planctomycetota bacterium | reverse complement strand
TGCCGGTGTTGAGTAAAGTGAGAAAACAGGCCAAAGCAGCCGCTTGCCAGGCCAGTCTACATCAATGGACGATTATCTGGTCGATGTTTACCTCTGAGAACGACGGCTTTTTTCATGAGGGACGGGGCGGAGAGAGCCAGGACAGCATTGATAGGTGGCCGGTGGTGATGCGCGGCAAATATGGTAACGATAAGATGCGCCTGTGCCCGATGGCCTCCAAGCCCCAATCTGAGGGCGGGTTGAATCCTGAGGCGGCTTGGGGGGTGTTTAGTGACGGAACCTTCGGCAGCTATGGTTTGAATGAGTGGGTGCTGAATCGAGGGTCCAATACGGCCGGCGGTCAGGCCAGCAACTACTGGCAGAACATCAACAATATCAAACCCACCAGCAAGGTCCCGGTATTTCTGGACTGCTACTGGTATGACGTCTGGGTGCACAGTGTCGATCAACCGCCCCAGGAGGATGGCGCCACGGCAGGCATGGCGGGCAGCAATGAGATTCGTCGCGTCTGTCTCAATCGCCATCAGTATGCCGTGAATTGCGCCTTCGCGGATTGGTCTATCCGCAAGGTAGAACTCAAGGAGTTATGGACCTTGAAATGGCACAAGAACTATTTTACCCGGGGTCCCTGGACTCTGGCAGGTAACGTGGACCCGGACCGATGGCCCAAATGGATGAAAGCGCTGACGGATTACTAGCGTAGGGTGCGCCATCCAGTGTCCTACCCACTCAGGACCTACGTGGCGACTTTCCGGGGGTGGTTGAGGCAATGGCACTCTTCACCCGCATACCGGCAACTTCTATTTTCGTGCTTTTGGTGGTAGGGGAAATCCCTGGCCTTCGACCAATACCACGTGCCGGTCTACCTGATCGACAGTGAAAGTCTCTTTAGTTCCCCCGATCCAGGCAACTTCGACGCGATCGATCTTGGTTTGTTTGCCCAGTCCGAAATAGAGGCGTTTGCCGAAGTCGCTCTGGTAACTCCGACCGCTATGGACCTCGTCCAGCAATTTCAGATCACCGGCAAAAACCCGCACCTGGGCGCCGACACCATCCCGATTGGTCTGAACACCTCGGAGCTGCACCTGCAGCCAATGCCCGGGTGAGGGCGTGTCGTTTCTCAACAGTGTGGGTTTATCACAGGAATTGAGAATCACCACATCGATGTCTCCGTCTCCGTCCAAATCGTCAAATCCCGCGCCCCGACTCACGCGATTCACCTGCAAACCCGTGCCGGCATGCTCGGAGATATTCGTATAGTGACCGGCCCCCTTGTTCTCGTAGAGGATATTGAGTTGTCGGTAGGTGCTACGGTTGTCGTAGTGTTCGATGTGGGGCTGCAAATGGCCACAGGCAACAAAGATGTCCCGGTCACCGTCGTTATCGAAATCAACAAGACCGCAGCCCCAGGTCACTTTTGGAAAGCTCCCTTGGCTGGCGCCGCTCTTGAGCGAGATGTCATCGAAAGTCCCGTCGCCCAGATTCTGATAGAGAGCCACCCACTGATTTTGGTAACTCGTCAGATAAAGATCCAGCCAACCGTCATTGTTGGTGTCCGCCAACTCCAATCCCATGCTGCCCTGTTCTTCCCCGTGATGGTCGTAGGCCACGCCCGCAAAGAGGGCAAATTCCTCGAACACACCCTTGCCGTCGTTGAGAAACAGGTGATTGCCCGACATGTCGCTGGCCACGAAGATGTCCGTGTCGCCATCGTTATCGTAATCCCCACAGATGACGCCCATGCCGGCGCTGGCCTCGGTGGTGATCCCCGACGCGTCGCTAATGTCCGTAAACGTGCCGTCGCCATTGTTGCGGTATAGCGTATCCATGGTGTTTCTGTAAATCGACACGGCGGGCCCGAGATAGGCCGGTCGACCGCCACGTTGCGCGGGCGCGGCCGGCTCCTTTAGGCAATGGACGTAGTGGGCTACGAACAGGTCCAGATCCCCATCCTTGTCGATGTCGAGGAAACTTGCGCCCGCCCCCATGTGGGGCCCATCGTCCAACCCAGCCGATTTGGTGACATCCGTAAAGGTGCCGTCGCCGTTGTTTCGATAGAGAACATTGGGGCCGTAGTTGTTGAGATAAATGTCCGTGTCCCCGTCATTGTCATAGTCAGCGACAGCAACACCCAGCCCATATCCTTGATCCCCGACGCCGGCTGTTTCTGTGACATCGACGAAGCGCCAATTGCCGTCGTTACGGTAGAGGGTGTTACGGGGCGCTTTACCCGTGGGATCACTATCGTGATAGGCGCCGTTGAGAAAATAAATATCGATGTCCTTATCGTTGTCGTAGTCAAACAGCGCCAGGCCGGCAGCCACGGTCTCCACGATGTGAAACTTTCCCGAGGCCCCGTTGGTATGGACGAAGGTGATGCCCGAGTCGTCTGTGACTTCCGTAAATTGAATGGCACCCTTCACGCTCATCGTCAGCAGACCGCCTAACAGAACAGAGCTCGCCCAACAGAGGCGTCTACATTTTTTGCAAGATGATTTCATAGACCTTCGGGTAGTTCTTATGGTTAGGTGCCAACGCCATGGCCTTTTGGATGGCCTGAAGCGCTTCGGCGTGATGACCATTGACGTCGTGGGCCCAAGACAAAAGATGATAATTCGTCGCAATGGGCTGCAGGGCCACGGCCCTCTGAGCCAGACCGACCGTTTGCGGCAGATTCCTCCGGGTCTTCAGGTACAATCGCACCAATTCAACATAGCCCAAGCCATCGTTGGGATATCCCCTGACAATCTGCTGAAATGCCTGTTCCGCAGGACCGTATTGCCTTAGATGTGTATGCATTCTGCCAACATTAGCAGCAAACATCGGTTGGTCGGGGTTGATCCGGCGTGCGCGCTGATACACGGCCAGGGCCCGGGCATACTGCCGGCTCGAAACAAAGTGGACGCCCAGCGCTTCCAGATAGCCCGTGTTGCCAGCATCAAGTTGCGCGGCCCGCTCCAGATGCGGCAATCCTCGATCCTTTTGTCCCGTGTTCTTGTAAAGGTTATAGATCATGAAATAATGCTGCGACAGACGGGTGAGATACTGCGGCAAATCATCGAGCAACGCCTCCTCTGGAAGAGAGCCATCAAAGGCCTTTTTGAGTTCACGGAATTTTGTCAGGGTAGTCTTTGCCTGTTCAGGGTTCTGCAGGAATCGGAAAACGCGCGCCAGGCCAAAGTAGGCATTGAAGTGGTCCGGATCCAACTGAATGGCTCTCTCAAACTTGATCCGCGCCTTTTCGTACTGCTTGAGCGCCAGGTAGGCCTGGCCTAACAGATAATGATTGCGTTTCGATCCTGAATCAATGGCACAGGCCTGCTCTAATAGTGGAACTGCCTCGGCGGCTTGGTTCAACTCTAAGCAACTATTCCCCAAATCCCAGAGCACCGATGGATTCTGGGGATTCAGGATCAAGCTTTGCTTCCAATAGGCCAATGCCTGATCTGGATCTCCCTGATCTTTGCTTAATTGGGCCAGTTTTGCATAGATATCGGCGCGCTTGGGGTTCAGGGAAAGGGCCTTTTGCCAGAGATCGATTTGCCGATCGGTGTCACCCTGCGCGCCATAGACATAGCCCAACAAAAACCAAGCATCCTCATGCCGGGGAAACGCTTCTTCTACCAGACGGGCCAAGCGAAGTTCCTCGGCTTCGATTTGCGCGACGGTTTCCGCCTTGCCAAAAAGCCATGACGCAAGATCATCGGAGTTCGTTTCGCTGTCACGGCCCGGCAGCGCGTGAGTGGAAGGGTCGGGCGCTGCCTTGCGGAGGGATTGCACCGCGACAGTCACACACAGACCGACGATCAAAACAATCAAGGGGATGATCCAATAGATCTTTCGCGAAACAGTGGGTCTGGAAGCCGGAGCAGGACCCCCTCGAACTCTTCGTTTCCTACGTCGTTCTGTCATGGAACACTAGTATACTAGCAGGGATATAGCGATTCAATAAGATGCGATCGCCCGGCAGGTTGGGTACGGTTATGGGGATGCCACCTGTCGACTGCAAGTATCGTGCCGATTCACTTCAGGTGACCCCGCAGCACCTTGAAGGATTAAAACGAGCCTGAGGTGTGCTTGAGGCGCTTGAAATGTGTGCAAACGGTATTCTGCGGCCGACCGATAAAACGAGCTCTCAGAAGAGGCTACGAAAAAACCTTGAATCGCATGAGAAAAATATATATTATCGCGTGATACGGAGGACTGACCGCACTATTGCGGATACGCCGAATATCGGCACCTTCAGCCTATTGGGCCCTAAAGAACGCCCCTGGCTGCACATACAGGAAGAAGGGTTGGTTTTTCACGAATCAGTAATGGTTTTGGATGGGTGAATATCCTTGGTTCGATCTCTCAACACAGAACAACTCTACCGTC
>JADFHU010000551.1 GCA_022567055.1 Planctomycetota bacterium | reverse complement strand
ACGGGGGTCAAGGAATGCCACGTAAGTGGCAAGCACGCCATTGCCAGTCGCATGACCTACACCAACCCGAAAGTATCTATGGGTGTTCCCGGAGCACCAGAATACGAAATAACAGCCGTCGATCCGAATCGTATCCGCGCGCTTCGAGCAGCGGTTGAAAGGTTGGAGTAGTGCAGACATCCTGTTTTACTGGACCCCTTGGCGAGAATACCTGGAGCGTAAGGCACGATGAGAGGACAAAAACATTGAAGACACATCGTTAGATGTCAGACACTTGACTGAGGCCCCAGAAGTATCAGAATTTCAATAATCCCGGCAGGAAAGTGGTCAAGGGAGGGAAGTAGGTAATAATGAGTACGCCCAGCAGCATTGCAAACAGCATGGGCAGAACGGCCCGGTAGATGGTGAATATCGGCTTTTCGAAACGATAGGATGCAAGGAACAGATTCATCCCCACCGGCGGTGTCAGGTAGCCGAGTTCCAGATTGGCGAGAAAAATGATGCCCAGATGCACCGGATCTATCCCGAAAGCAATACCCAGCGGCACGATCAGCGGGGCCACGACCACGATGGCGGAGTAGACATCCATCAGGCATCCCACCACCAGCAAAAAAAGATTCAAGACCAGTAGGAATGTCCACTTGGACTCGATAGAGTTCGTCATCCACTCGACCAGCCGATCAGGCACCTGCTCCATCACCAGGTAATGAGTCAGACCGACCGCCACCCCGAGGATCAGCAGCACACCGCCGACCAGCAGACCGCATTCGACCAGAACGCGGGGGACGTCTCGGACTAGATGAAGGTCCCTGTAAACGAAGGTTTCAATCACAAACGCGTAAACCGCGGTCAACGCCGCAGCTTCGATGATCGTAGCGAAGCCAGCAAAAATGCTGCCCAGCGCCACGGCTGGAAGCAATAGTTCCCACTTGGCCGCCCACAACACGCGACGGACCTCTCCCGCATTGAACGGCTCGACATCGACTTTCTGTTTCGGTCCACCCCGAATCCCCACCCAGGAGATGAGCACGACCAGAAGAATGCCCGGACCGATTCCCCCCAAGAACATCTGTTCCATTGACACCCCGGCCGACGCCGCATCGGCGCCCCCCAGATCGGTCGCCACGGTGCTGGCAATGACCGAATAGAGAATCAGCGGCAGACAGGGAGGAAACAAGAGCCCCAGCGATCCGCAGGTCGTGATCAGGCCCAAGGCAGTCTTTTCCGAATAGCGGGCCGCCCTCAGCACCGGGAATAGTAAGCCGCCCAGGGCCAGTATGGTGACTCCGGAGGCCCCGGTAAATGAGGTAAAGAACGCACAGACCAACGTCGTCACGATCACGGGGCCGCCCCGAATGCGTCCGACCAGCAGTTGAAACACGCTGATCAGCCGTTTGGACGCCCCCCCCTCCGCCAGAAAATAGCCGGCAAGCGTAAATAGAGGAATGGCAGGAAGAGAGGGATTGGTGACCAAGGAATAATGCTTCAGCGGAATAGATGCGATGGGAAATTGCGCCATCCACAATAACAGCAGGGTAGCGCCGGCAATCACCGTAAAAATGGGCGCCCCCAGAAACGCCGCGGCAAGCAGTGACAGGGCCGCCGAAACGGTGCGGACCTCATAGGAAAGCGAATCCAATCGTGTCACTCCAACGACCGCCGCCGCCACCGCTAGCAAGAGCACGCGCTGCTTCCAGCCGGTCGTGGCGCTCAAGCCCAGGCGCAGTGCAATCAGACCGAACCCAATCGGTAGAATCAGTAGAATTACCCAAACAGGCAAGCCGAACGCAATTGTTTTTCCTCCATCTCTTTCCACCATGAGGAACTGAACGCTGGCGACGCTCAAGAAAACACAGATCGCGGCGCCACTGCCGCCACTGAATAGTTGCGAAAACTTTTGGGGCTTGCCCTTCAATATCGTAGTCAGCGTTGAAAACGAGAGTAACCGAGACTCCCGGGCCGCGATCGCGCCGCCCAGCATGCCGACGATCAAGGTAGAGTGCTGCACGAGCGACGTGGCTCCGGGGATGCCGGTCTTGAAGAACATCCGCAATGACAACTCGATCACCGGAACAAACATCAGCCCCGCAAGCACGATCGCAGACAGCATGTCCTCAAACGTACGCCCTATCGACGCTACCCGGCTCCAAGAGAATGGATTGTTATGGGCGGCCACGTTCATGTCAGTTGGGCTTTCCTGCGTTTTGCTTGTTGTTGCGATAATCGTGCAGCAGCCTCACGACCTCATCGAAAATATCGGAGGGAATAATCGTTCCACGCAAGCGAGGATGGATTTCGGCCTCAACAGTGCTTCGCCACTCCTGCAGAATTTCCGCAGTGAGGGGATACACCGTCAGCCCGCGTTTCTTCATTGCCTCCACGGCATCGTCACTTTCCTTACGGCTTTTTGCCCTAATCTCTGAGCCCGCTCGCTGCGCCGACTTCAGAAGGACATCGCGGGTCGATTTGGATAGTTTTTCCCAGGCATCCTTCCGTGCCACCAAGGCGCCGACCAGAGGCGCCCAGTTAAGGTCCAGCATGTGGGGAGCGCGTTTGTCCATCTGCCCCGCCAGCGCAAAAATCGGCGGTGCAGGAACAACGTCGATGAGCCCGGTCGCCAGGCCCGGCAGAATGTCCGCGGTCTCCAGGGGGACCGGGTAGTACCCAGCCGCTCTCATGATTTTCACCTGCTCGGGGTCACCGGCCCAGGTAAATATCTTTCGGGTCTTCAGTTCGGCGGGATGATGAATGGGGCGCTTGGAGAAAAACCTGACCCAACCCGCATCCACCCAGAACAGAACGACGAATCCTTTTGCCGCCAGCCGCTTTTCCAAGGCGGGTCGGAGCTGTTCATTGACATACTCGAATTCCGCGAGATCGTGAAACATCAGCGGCAGATTCTGCAGACCCGAGACGGCCGGTTCAATGTCGGACAATCCCACCGCGGTGAAGAGCCCCGCCTGCAGGGACCCGATTCGCATGAGCGACACCATGTCGGCTTCTCCCCCCTGTGTGCCATCCGGATAAATCACCAGTCTTACCCCACCGTTCGGCGCTTTGCGCCACTCTTGTGCCATTCTCATCAATGCTTGATGATAGGAGGAACCCCGGGGTGCCAAGGTTCCCAGATTCATCCTGACTGGCCGGCCCGCGGCTCGCGTGTTGTCAACCGTCAAGAGGACGAGAATCAATCCCAGACACAGAGCCCGGATTGAAACGTTGCCCATGGTGTGCGTTGTTCTCATTTTCTTCAGCTCCAATCTCAGATGTTTCATGCATATATTTCTTGCCGGGCCCTTACTCGGTCAGGAGAAACAGCTCGTCGGTTTTGGCAAGCAACCAGCCAGCCCTCTCTTGCATGACCAAGTTTTCCAGCCTCCATTCCGGCCTGGCGTCGACATCGACCGCACGGGCCTTCTCCAACAGCCTCGTGAATTCGTCCACGTTCTGCTGTTGAACGCAGACGCTCTCGGCAAACGTCACATACGGCCCGGCGAGTTGTCCCTGCGACATGGCGACCGCCTGCAGGAAATGTTCTCGGGAGCGGTTTTCCGGTCGGCCTTCAGCACCCTGGCGCGCCATTTCATAGCTGATTAGAAATGCATGAATCGCACCCGACCCGAACTCCGCGTCCAGCTCCAGCGCGCGGTCAATCAGTGCTTCCACAATGGGCTGGTCTGCAATAAGATCGGGATCGTCCTTGGACACGGAAATCGCCGCTCCCCACGCAGCGGCTGTCCAGTAGAGCAGGGGAACATCACGTTTCCGCGCCGCGCGAAGCGCCTCCTCAGGGTCCCGCCGCAGTTTGTCGACTATGCCCGGATGCCGGACCTCAAGACCGCGCAATGCGTAGTTTCGCGCGCGCAGGTACAGATTGCGCACACGCCGATTCAGTCTCTCGCTCTCCGCAAAATCGACGTCCGCGGCTTTATCTGCCTCCTGCTGTACGAACGCGTAGCCATATTGCACAAACCCGCTGGCGGTTGCCAGGAGCAACTTCTCGTGCCTTGGGCTTTCGGCGAGCAGGGTTTCCATCAGTTTCAGACTGAAGGGCGCGGCCGCCTTGATAAGCTCCGGATCGTCATCTGAGGAAAACGTGTCTCCGCCTCCCGCCAGGGCATCGCCAAGTCTGTTTACTGCGAACCTCTGTACGGAACAGCCCTGGGTCAGCAGGCCGACCAGAATAAGCGGGAAAGGCGACAATCGGAGAAGGTTGCAATTGAGATTTGATGCGGTTTTCATCTATTCCTACCTTCGTTTCAGGTTTAGGGATCGGCAAGAAATAAGTTGGACAATTTGGGGTCCAAGTGTGCCCCATATTTGGTCGCGCCCGATTGAGCGAAACCACAGGCGTAGCTGTCCTACGTCGCGGATTTCGCGATTGAGAAGCGA
>JADFHU010000550.1 GCA_022567055.1 Planctomycetota bacterium | reverse complement strand
CAGCCTGTACTTTTAAACGTCCCAACTCTTTGCTTTTCATCTCCAGCTGATCACGTGCATACACAACCCAATCACTGACTTCCCTTTTTCTGGTCGATATGGAATCCAGCCAATCCAGCTTCCTGAGTATGTCTGTTGGCAGTAATGCCTGGGAAAAACGGGATTCGAGATGGTCCAAAACTGAGGACGCTTCATGGACTATGGCGACCACCACATCGGGGACCGTCTGGCCGGCTCACGCGACTCCGAGACCGGCGAGATCATGGCCAGCGCCATGCCCCACCATTCCATTTTCCACATGGACCGGAGCGGGGCGGACAAGACCGACTTCTATGATCCCGGCGATCCCGGGGGACCCGGCTCCGCCCCGCAGGTCATGGCGTACTGGTCGATGCGGGGGCGGTATCCGGATGCGGGCGTCTTTCCCGTCGCAACTGGAGTCGCGGGATCCCCGCCCAGTCCCGCCGAGCAGCACCTCATCGACAACGGCATCAAATATACACAGAAGGGTGGTCTGACAATTAATGTCCACGTTAAAGGCAGAGTGCTTCAGATTGTCATTCATGATACCGGTATAGGCATACCCAAAGAAGAACAAGAGAGGCTGTTCAAGGAGCTATTCCACAGAGGAAGATCAGCTCAAAAGACTAACGTTTCCGGTCGAGGCATCGGACTCTATGTCAGCCACTATATTATCAAGGCTCACGGGGGACGAATTAGGATTCAATCCGAAGGCAGAAACAAGGGATCGACGTTTATGGTTGAATTGCCGCTTGTCTAGTTCACCGTGGAGTACAATGGTCTCTAACCGTGATTAGAGTCTGAAGCAGTGGGCGTGAGACTGATGTCGTATCACGAACTAAGGCGGTCCTATCGGTGATCTTTCTAAAGAGGCTTTACTGGTATATTCTGCCTTCGTACAGTGGTCCGGTTGGCCCTTAACAAGTACACGTTCAGCCATTAAGTCTGTCGCCGTTTTACCGAGACGGGCTGAGCCTTTCTCTAGCAACACTCTGCGAGATCTTCTCCGTAGCCGCACAGATCTTTACTTTGCCCATTTCCGAGTGTCCCTTGGTCGATATCCCTAGAAGTGCCTTGCGGCCTTCACGTGTCCCAATATACCAGCCACGACATAATGCCTGATGGAGTTCGCGACGCTTCTGGGCATCCGCTTCAATCAGCAAGGCTTTGTAACGACCTTGAAACACATGGCCATGATCCCGAACCATGCGGTTGAAACGGTTTGCGAAGGGACTCTGCAACCACTGCATCCCCGCGATAATTCCCTCGGTTCAGCACGCGGTAAACGGCACCTGAATACTCAATCCTTGGTTTGCGTGGCATGTCCGCAGACTAAGAGGAGGTCTTTCTGTTCTCAATAGCTAAAACAAAAGCCTTTATGTCCCCTCCATCCCGGCGCTTAAAGCCCAGAATGTCGTCTTTGTGCCAAATGGGCACGCCCAACAGCTCGGCCAGAGGGTCCTATTTGACACCGGGTCCCGAATGGTGTAGCATACGGTCTCTTCGTTGGCGCCATCAGCGCGGGCGAACGAATCCGGTAGCAATGGCAATCTCTATCTCGGGTTCGACCGAACAGCACGCTGATAGACACAAGACGGACCTAGTGGGTGTGATCTTCTGCGTGGAAGGAGGTAGGTACTTCAGAGAATGGGAAAAGTCCAAGCCACGTCTCTTATTGATTCCTCCGTGGATAGCTGTCTGAATCCCCCGTAAAGGACGGCATGGCTTGTGTATCTGACAGAGAAAAAGGGGGGTTTGTGGAGAACCAAAAACCGAGTAGTATTACTAAGAACGATCTAGAAGGAGGATTACTATGTGTAAGAAATTGTTTTTTTTAACTTCTTTTGTTTTGACAATGGCTTTGGTGACTGTTGCCGGCGCCGATTGGGTCGCCTATAACGATATGTTAGACGGCAACGGCGGCACCGCCGCTTTGAGTCTGAATGTTACCACCTATACCTATGAGGACAGGAACAAGCCGCTGAGAGATTTCGACACCGGGGCCGAATTGCCCGTTACCATGATCGGGGAAATGGTCGGTGATAGCAATCCGCCGGATGCGCACCCCGGCAACGGAGGTAACTTTGATGCGGGCACCGACGCGGATAATGTCTTTGGCGGCATCCTTGATGTAACCGGGACAAATGAACTTGACGGCGCCGGCTCCGCCGAGCATAAAGCAATCATCTTCAACGGTTTGAATCCAGCCATGAGTTACACTATTACTCTGACGACAAACCGAGCCAATCCCCCCTATGCTACCGTCAGATGGACCAAGGTGACCATTGAGGGCGCCGACGCATATACCTATGCCGCCAGTGACGGTGTGGTTAAACTCTCGGAAGAGTCGGGGGAGTTCTCTGTCGGCTATAACACCGTAAATGGTTATGTCATGAAGTGGACAAATATTTCATGTGGTTCGGATGGCAGCTTTTCGATCAAATCCCAGAACGCCGACCACGGTGCCAAAGGTTATGCTATGATGGCTTTCAAGCTGGAGGAAATCGCCTTGGCAAATGCCACTGACCCGAGCCCTGCTGACGGTGCAACAGATATGCCACGGAACGCGATCCTCAATTGGACGCCGGGAATCTACGCATCGCCAGTCAATGGCCATCGAGTTTATCTCAGCGAAAGCTTCGACGATGTCAACGATGGGCTCGGCGGCATCCCTCAGGATGCCAACAGCTACGCTCCACCCCAACGGCTTGACTTCGGAACGACTTACTACTGGCGGATCGATGAGGTCAATGGCGCACCGGACTATACGGTGTTCCCTGGTCAGGTATGGAGTTTTGTTGTGGAGCCTTTCTCGATTCCCATTGACAACGTCACAGCCACGGCCTCTAGCTCTTTCGCCGCTTCCGGGCCTGAAAAGACCGTCGACGGTTCGGGTCTGGCGGACGATCTCCATGGCACCTCCGCAGCCGACATGTGGATCAGCGGGAGCGTCCCCGCCACCCTCGAGTATGCCTTCGACCGGGCCTACAAGTTGCACGAGCTTTGGATCTGGAACTCGAATCAGCTCATCGAGGCCTTCGTGGGATTCGGCGCCAAAGATGTGGTCATCGAACACTCTCTCGATGGCGAGAACTGGACCGTTCTCGACGGCGTCGGGCCCTTGGCCCAGGCGACGGGTACCGAGGGTTATGCACACAACAATACCATCAATTTCGGCGGTGTCACGGCCCAGCACGTCCGTGTGACCATCAACAGTGTACAGGGTATCGCCCCGCAAGCCAGTCTAAGCGAGGTGCGGTTCTACTTTATTCCAACGTTCGCGACTCGGCCCAATCCGGCATCCGGTGCCACCGATGTCGCGCCCGATATCAGCCTCTCGTGGGGTAAGAATGGACGTGAAGCCGTTCGCCACGAGGTCTATGTTGGGACCAATGCCACTGATCTACCCCTGGCGGGTGCTACTAGTGAAAGCAGCTTCTCGACAAACGCCGTGGACCTTCAACTGAGTCAGACCTACTACTGGCGTGTCGATGAGGTCAACGACGCCATGGACCCCAGCACCTGGACAGGCGATGTCTGGAGCTTCACAACAGTCGATGCCATCGTCATCGACGACATGGAGAGCTATAAGGACGAAGAATTCCTCGAGATCTGGGCCACCTGGATCGACGGATTCAATGATTCCGCCAATAACGGCGCCCTAGCCGGTGGTGCCGCAGGCATCCCGGAGACCGACATAGTCCATGGCGGCAGTCAATCCCTGCCCATCGACTATGACAATAGCGCTGCCGGTCAATCCGAGGCCACCCGCACCTTTGCCGTTTCGCAGGATTGGACCAGAGCAGGCGTCACCCAATTGGTGGTCTGGTTCCACGGTGCGGCCGGCAACACCGGGCAGCTGTATCTCAAGGTCAATGGGACCAAGATTCCCTACGACGGTCCAGCGGGGAACATAGGGTTGGCGGCGTGGCAGGCATGGAGTATCGACCTCGCCTCGCTGGGAATGAATCTGCAGAGTGTCCGCAGCCTGGCCGTTGGTATCGAAGGCAATGGCGCCACTGGCACCCTGTACGTCGACGATATCACGCTAGGACAGTCGGTTCCTGAGCCCATCAATGAGTGGCGGGTCTCTGCCAGCACTGATGATGCCGAAGAGCATGTATTGGACGGCGGTGTCATGGAAGGCCGGGGGAGCAGTGATCTGGAACTGGGCTATGAAGGCACTATGACCCCTGCCAATCTCCAGACGATCGGCTGCCGATGGGTCGGTATCGCCGTGCCCAAGGGTGCGACCATCACCGAGGCATGGGTGCAGTTCAGCGCCGATTCTATCGGCAATGCTAACCATGCCCTGCCCGTGTCTCTGGTGATCGGAGGTCAACTGTCCCCGAATCCAGCGACGTTCGCTGCA
>JADFHU010000549.1 GCA_022567055.1 Planctomycetota bacterium | reverse complement strand
ACGATCTCACTCTTGGTCATCTGCTTAGCAGGTGCTGTCGTCGTTAACATGACATGCTCTCCTTATAATGAAATAAGAGTCAAAGAAAAAAATCCATTTTAGACCACGGTTTCCACCGAGCCAGCAATCACTACGCGCACATACATATGGATTTGCATTAAGCCTGTCAAGCAAGAACACACTGAGTGTTTTGAAATCTGTCAAGCTGAAGCTAATCAACCTGTCCTACTCAATAATTCGAACTTGTTTGATTCCAACGGCTTATGTAAGCTTCCCGTGCTGGTAAAGACAAGATAGAACCACTGTAAAACAGCTGATCTCTCACGCATGTTTCCTCATGAAAATCGCTGTCACTCGCCTCGTTCATTGAATCCGATGCGATAGATAAATATCCATTTTTCGACAAAAACAAACACTTTTTCCGACTCAGTCTGTCCAAAATCAGCCTCTGTGGTGTCAAAATGGAGTCATACATTTCAAGATATGAATTGACTTCATTAAGGTCATAAAGAGGCGCATCTAGGGCATAGTTTCTGGTAGGAGAATTGTTGTCGTTTCATCAACTACGACCGTCCCATTGGTGATCTTTCTAATGAGACTTTACGGGTACATTCTGCATTCGTACAGTGGTCCCATTGGCGCTTGACAAGTGCATTTCCAATTTTTTGAGATCCAAACATTGAACCACCTAAGAATGAAAAACGACTTAAGTATCAGAGGCCTGGCAGAGCTAGCCGCATCGGAGAGTATCCATGACGAACTGCTTGTCCTGCACTAATTCTGATCAGGATATCGAATCTTTTGAGATCCAAACATTGAACCACGTAAGTACGAGAGCGACTTAGATACCAGAGGCATGGTGAAGCTAGCCACATCGGAGAGAATCCATGACCAACTGCTTGTCCTGCAATGTCAGGAGGGTGACTCAAAAGCCTTTGAAGATCTTGTCACACGATGGCAACCGCGTCTATGGCGATATGCCCGGCAGCTTACAGGTGATAATGACGCGGCGTCGGATGTCGTTCAAAATGCCTGGATGGCCATCATCCGCGGGATCAAGAAACTGGACGATCAGGCCTGTTTTCGACAATGGGCATACAGTATTACCAGCCACAAATTCGCTGACTGGAGACGGCACCAAAAAAGGCAACAGAACCTTTTGCACAAATTCGCAGAGCAGGCGTCCCAAACTCGTAATCAGCCAAATGTTCAAGACGTTCAAGATGACTCTGATCTGGTCCACAACGCACTGACCAAATTGCCGGGCCATGTACGAGCTCTCCTGACGCTGCGATACCTTGAAGACTTTAACATTGCCGAGATTGCTGGCATCCTCAGCATCCCGGAAGGGACCGTAAAATCGAGACTTTATCATGCACGAAGTCAGTTTACAGACACTTTGAAGAGGCAGATCACATGAACGACATGAACGATACAATTCGCAGTGCTTTGAAATCAGAAGCCCAGCTTGATGCAATCGACTCCAACCCGGAGCTTCCAATGCTGACTCAGGTTGCCGAGACGTTCCGCGGCAGGTTTCGATGGGTGGCACTGCTGGCCGCATTCTCTCGGATCTTGTTTCTGATTATAGCGATCATCGCCGTGGTTCAGTATTTTCGCGTCACCGAAACCCGAGAATTAATTGCCTATGCCACACTATTCCTGGTTAGCATTTTTGCCACAGCCGTCATCAAACTGTTGTTGTTCATGCTGCTGATCAAGAACTCAGTGATCCGAGAAGTCAAGCGACTAGAGTTGCAGATCGCGAAGCTACGCGAGGAACTCAACTCTACGAACACGATGGCATGAAGCTCAACGCCAATATGAATTGCGTGTTGCAGTCTATGACAGCCGGCTGAGCAGCAGGCCAGTTACTGGTGAAGTGCGAAGTGGGCTACGATAGTGAGGTGAGACCATGTTAGACTCGGAAAAGCTACTCCTGAGGCGTTTTGTCGACCAAGGTGACCCGGAGGCCTTCTCCGAAATCGTCACACAATATGCGGGACTGGTCCATTTCGCCTGCCGCGGCGTCCTCGACGATGCCGACAAGGCCGCCGATGTCGCTCAAGAGACATTCCTCAAGTTGTTGCGCAATGTCGGCAGTATCTCGGAGTCCCTACCGGCGTGGCTGCAGCGAGTCGCTACCCGTCTGGCCATCGATCGGATGCGCAGAGACGCCTATCGCCGGCGCAGGGAGGCTCGCTACGTCGGTGACAATCGACGTGACGCACATGAATGGCAGGACATGTACGCGTCGGTCGATGAGGCCTTGGATGGATTGGACTACCGGACGCGTGAGGTCCTTTTTCGTCATTTCTTCCAGTCGCAGCCGATGAGAGAAATCGGTGAGAAGGTGGGTATCTCCACCGCCACTGTGTCGCGACGTATCAAGGCCGGTGTTGATCAATTGCGCAGCATGCTGCAGTCTCCCGCGGCATGACCCTTACTGTGCTTGTCACAGAAAGATAGGACCACTGTGAAACAGCAAACTTCCAACGCATGTTTTCTGATGAGAATGGTTGTCACTCACCTCGTTCATTGAATCCGATAGCGAAAAAACGCCGGTTTTGGGCCAAGATCAAGGGTGAAGAAACAGAGCTACTATGCGCAGAAATCGGCATTCTTGGCATGGTTTCTGTGTCTGTCGTCGATCTCGATCTCGGTGTCGGATATCGACAGTCTGACAGGGCTCTGAAATGTAATGGCTCCCGCTGTGTGTCGCGGCGCTGCGCGTCGGTACGCCGCTCCGCAAAATGATCCTGGCTAGCACAAATCCCTAAACTACAGGTTTTGTCTCAGCGAGAATTACCAGCCTGATCCGGTTCATTTCGGGCAGTTTTTGATGGATCAGTCTCGCCGGTCGTGGCCAGGGCCAAAATGGCCATCCGTGTGGGGGTAGTCAGCTTGGGCCAGTACTGTACCACGTAGGTTAAATCAGGGTCCTCTCGACTAGGTTGGTCATCAACTGTGCCGGATTCTGTGCGCCTGTTCTCTGAAACCAACGTTTTTGGGGGCCTGAGTGAGGGGTGTTCCAGGCGTAGTGTGCCTACGTTGAGGCTTTCGCGATTGAGGAACCGCCAAAGACGACCTGAAGATGAGATGGAGAAGCGGTAAGTTGGTGTTGTGCGGCTCCTAAGGTTCATCAAGCTCCCACCACAACCTCGGAGTGTCCTGGCCTCCGAGTATCCAACAAATGTCCTCCGTGCCGTTTACGGTTTCGCCCATGAAGTCCCCTCCTGCATCTCGGCGGTTGTTAGTCCTGTGCCGCCATCACTCCGACTACGACCTGAGGTCTCAGTGTTCCAGAAACTTGAGGTGATGCTGGGGAAGCCAATGCTGATGCCCCTCTTGCTGCCCACGAGGCCGCCGACACTCCGCTCTCCTGTGACGGAAACCATGCTGTAGCTAGCGGTGAGCCGGCCGCCCTTCCAATTGGAGCCCACGAGCCCACCGACATTCCTCTTTCCTGTGACGGAGCCGGTGCTGTAGCAGTTGACCACACTGCCAGAATTTGCTCCAACAAGCCCACCGTGTTGTCTTCATCATCATCGGTACGGATCACGTTTACGTCCACGATGCCCAGGTTGCTGACTTTGCCTGGTGATTCGACCCTTCCAAAAAGAGCCAGATAGGATTCCCCGGTTACCGTCAAATTTGAGATTCTATAGTCATTTCCATCAAACGATCCGGAGAACTCAGTCCCCTGAAAAACCCGAGTGTTCGGCTGTGTATCCGAGGCGATGACAACCTGATTGGACGCATAATCAGACGAATCAATATCCTCGCTAAGAATGAAATGCTTGTCATAATCATCGGGGTTGTTGCCCAGTTCTACCAAGTCCTGAGCCATGGCGATCTGGTAGGGATCTTCGGGCGTGCCGGTTCCACTGCCGTACTGCGCATGGCTTGGGCGGCAAACAAGACCAAGCGTCATCAGGAAAGCTGATAAGAGATTTGAATTCAACATAGCAGTGAATCCTCTATCGTTCTTTTTTCTGTCGAACCGGTTGCTCGATCTACGGTGCGGTGGGATCCTCGACCGGTGGCAGGGGCGTTCCCACGCGGATGCTGTCGAAATACATCGTGCCCTTGCCGTTTGTACCGCCTTCACCGCCGATACCTAGGGTGATGGACTGGACGCCGGATAGATTCACAGAGCCGAGGTCGCCGAGGGGAATCGCCCACTCGGTCCACTCGCCGACTTGTGTGGCAAGCGGATCGGGATGAACAACCTGTACTGCTTGACCGGCACCGTCTGTGATAACCAGATACAACGGTGCTGGATCATTGGACGACAGGCCGCGGAAGAACAGCAACAGGACTTCCGGTTCACCGCGGATCCAATCCCGGGGCGGATCGAATGTGTGGGTGGCCGCCGAGACCGGTGCTGTGCCGTTGTCGTAGA
>JADFHU010000548.1 GCA_022567055.1 Planctomycetota bacterium | reverse complement strand
CAACCGTTTTGATTTCGACGGCAACCTGCTCGGTCGATGGGGCAAACGCGCTCGAACCAACTTCATGGGCTTCGCCGCCTGCTGCAATCCCGTCTGCTTCGACTTCGGACCTGGAGAGGTGTTGTACACGGCCGAGTCCGGCGTCGGCCGGATCAAGAAATATTCGCAGACCGGCGAATACCTGGGCATGGTGGGCTATGTGGACACGACCGTATTTGACCGGGGCAGTCGACTCGCCCTCACCTCCTGCTACATCCCCATTGAAGTCAATCGTGACGGCAGCCGCATCTATATAATGGATGTGCGCGCCTACATCATCCGTGTGCTGGCCCTCAAGAGCGACCGTAAGGGAGGCTGAGGGCGCGTGGTCAGAGCCTTTTCAGTCCATGTCATTCGAACGCTGCGGTTAGGATGGATCATCGCTGCGATCGTCGCATCGACGGTGGGAATGGTGCGTGCGGCCGAATCATCTGAGCCTCTGCAGATGATCGTGATGGATCCGCTGGCCCTGCCGCTCTCGTGCA
This sequence comes from Planctomycetota bacterium, assembly GCA_022567055.1. Lineage (GTDB taxonomy): Bacteria > Planctomycetota > Phycisphaerae > Sedimentisphaerales > Anaerobacaceae > JAIPFM01. The sequence goes on along the minus strand of JADFHU010000548.1, from coordinate 3,890 downwards.
CCTGCGTCGAGGGCACGGGGCAGAGGCGATACGACATTCTGGCGGGATTTATCGCTAATAAGATCGGTCGCCCCATCAAAGTCACATTCGAGGAGAGCATCAATCTCGCGCTGATCCGCACCGGCGGCAAAGCGGATATCATTATTGGCAAACGCTCGATGGTGCTATTCGACGCCAAATACACGAAGCTGAGCGTCCGTCCGATTGCGGCGCTGACCGGCAAGGACGGAAGCACAAGGTTACACGGCGTGTTTTTGGTCCGCAAAGACAATCCGGCCAAGACCTTAGCTGACCTGGCGGGCGGGAAAATCCTGCTCGGGCCCGTCGAAGACGCCGACACCCACGCCGCCGCGATTGCCGCACTCGCCAAGGCCGGCGTGAAAAACAAATTGCAGATCGATACGGCCGGCAGCATCGATGCCGCCGCCATCGCCGTCGTCGACCGCGAAGCCGATGCAGCCGTGGTCAGCGCCTTCATGATCCCCCTGCTCGAAGGCTGCGGCAAGCTGGAGCCGAATTCCGTACGTGTCATCGGCCGAACATCACCCCTTGCATTCGTGGAGGTGTTTGTCACCGAAGCAGTGTCTAACGAAACGGCGCGAAAGCTCGTCGCGGCGCTGTACGCAGTGCGAGGCGATGCCCAACTGCTGAAGGTGATGGAATCGCAAAATGGATTCATCCCCATCGCTAAGCCTGACGCTGCTGCCGACCCGTCGGCGAATGCACACCGCTGGACGGACTGGCGTGGTGCGGGGCGTGCGGGATTAATGCCAAACTTGCCCAGCGCGCTGCCGAATGCGCCGAAGCGGCTTTGGTCCACAAAACTCACCGGACCGGCCATGGCGGGACCGGCCGCGACGGATGCCTACGTCGTCGTGCCGGACAAGAGCGCCGATTTTGCCACCGACATTTTCCGGTGTCTCGATGCGGCCACGGGACGCGAAGTGTGGACCCTCGAATATGCGGCGCCGGAGGAGATTGATTACTCCAACGCGCCGCGCGCGACGCCGGTGATTCAGGACGGCCTGGTCTATCTGCTGGGTGCGGCGGGGCATCTGCACTGCGTGGAACTGACCACCGGAAAAGTAAAATGGGCCGTCAATCTCTTTCATGATTTCGGGGCCGACGAATTACTGACGTGGGGAACGACGTCCGCACCCCTGGTGGTCGACCAAATGCTGATCATCAATCCCGGTGCCGCCGAGGCGTCGGTCGTGGCGCTGGATCGATTGACCGGCCGCGTCATCTGGAAGTCGCCCGGACACCCCGCGGCGTACTCCGCGTTCATCGCCGGCCGATTCGGTGGACGGCGCCAGATCATTGGATACGATGTCGCAGGAATCGGTGGATGGGACCCGAAAACCGGCCGACGCCTCTGGGAAGTCATCCCCACCGAAGGCACGGATTTTAACGTCACCACGCCCATCATCGTCGGCGACAAACTGCTGCTTGCCACCGAAAACAACGCCACACGCCTCTACGCCTTCGATTCAGAGGGGAAACTCCAGCCCAAGCCCATCGCCGTCAACGATGATCTGGCGCCGGACACCTGCACACCCGTCGTCATCAACGGCCGAATCTTCGCCACGGGCTACGGCAAGCTTTACTGCCTCGATCTCACAGACGGTCTCAAAACCGTCTATCACGTCGAGGACGACATGTTTTATGACCATGTAAACATCACAGCCGGCAATAATCGGGTGCTGATCTGGACCATGGCCGGCGATCTACTGCTGATTTCAGCCGATGCCGACCAGTACAAACTCATCTCAGGCCTACGCCCGTTTGGCCCCGGATCACTGGATTCGATGGCCCACCCGGCGATGGTGGATGATCTGCTCTATCTGCGATCGAAAAACGAACTGATCTGCCTGCGGATCGGCGGGCAATAAGTTCTCCTACAGTATGGATGTGCAGCGATAGGCTGCACAAACCAATCCCTGACCGGCCCTGGGACCACAGGATCCTGTGCAGTGTATAAACCTCATCCGTGGCTAAAGGAACCCGTATAATACCAAAATCAAGCCATGATCACTTTCTGACCTCGCGAGGTGTAAGCATTAATCCCATATCACTCTTTTTTCCACGGACATAAGGTCAGGGCGGATGAAGGTGAGAGGCTGTTGGATGAGTGCTAAGGGACCGGCAAGAAATAACTTGGACTTTTGAATGCCCAATTGCGCCCCATCTTTGATCGCTTCTCAATCGCAAAATCCGCGACGTAGAACGGCTACGCCTGTGGTTTCGCTCAATCGGGCGCGAACAAATCTGGGGCACACTTGAACCTCAAATTGTCCAACTTATTTCTTGCCGATCCCTAAGGTTGAGAATTGCCTGTTTGATACGGCCAGACATCTGGGGTCCGACGTTGTAGTCCTCTCGCTGTTGTGCCGGGACAAATAGGTTTGGATGCTTAATCATTTTCCTTGGCCTCCGTTCTGGGGGTTTTGGGGCTTGGCTCCTGGGATTCAATCAATTCAAGGATGGCGCGCCGGACGGTGTCTTGCAGGTCTGGACAGGCCCAGGGCAATCGCATGTAGAATTGGATCGACGTCATTGTGCCCCCTTTCAGCCCCTCACCGCTACCCGCGCGTGGTAGTAATCAGTAACTCAGTGCAAAAGTAATCAGTTTTGGGTCCAGACCGGTTACTGATTACTGATTACTTTGACGGTTAGATTCCGCCGGAAACCGTGATTATCCCAGGGGTACACGAAAAACCGGCCGTACATGCGATTGCCCTGTGGCCAGGCCCGATTCACCTTGTCCAAGTCGGGATCAGAAGAGTGCTTTGGTGCAACAAATGCGCCGCATTCTGCACAGGCACTCTTGGAAATCACGGTTTTCGGGGGCGTGAGGGCAATAGGTTCGCGTCTGGACACGCTACGAAATTCTCGTCCGACAGGCAATCTGTTTCATCCGCGGTGTCCTTATGTCTGTGTTGCAGAAGGAGTTAGTTGGATATGGTTTTTGCACCCCACGCGGAAAAGGTCGCCCAGGCGGGGTAGGCGGGGTAAGATCCTCAAGAAGGAAATTGGCGGGGTACGCGACGCGGCCGAGGAACGCTACCTCGGCAAATACGCGCACTTCTCACTCGGCGCTAACAGACCTTCCCTTGGCGACGGAGTGACGAGGACCTTGGAGCACGATGGGCGTGGACCGGCCGCATTGGTGTTGGGGACACTCGATAAAGATTTTCCGCCAGAACCTTCTGATACCAGGCCGCCGGCGCCCCGGCGGCGCGGCTTGCATTGGATGCATGCCCCGGAAAGGCTAAGATGGGTCAGCCAGTTCCTGAGGACGGGTGCCACGGCACGTCTCGTCCTGAACTGGGAGAAACGACATGAACCGATCAGCGTTGATGTTTGCCTGTGTCCTGTTCCCCTGCGCCCTGACGGACCGTACCGCCGCAGCCGCCGATTCGCAGTCGGCCGATCCCGAGGCCGCCCTGTTCGTCGACTCGCCCGGGGACCTCGACAACGGACACCCGCACCTCTTCATGCACGGCTACGGCGTGGACAATGGCTGGTGGGACAAGGTGGCCTCCGATCCCGGCTACCAGGAGATCTGGGGCAGGATTGCGGACCGCGCCGGAACGGGCAACCGCTTCACCATCCTCAACGCCGCCTTCGCCTACACGCTCAGCAAACAGGACAAATTTGGCGACCTCTGCAAGCGCGTCGTCACCGGACTGAAGGTCCCGCGCGGCAAGGAGAACAGCTACAAGCGCTGTATCGGGCCCGCAGCCTATGCCGCAGCCTTCGATGCCGTGGCCGACGGCAAATTCGTCAGCTTGATGGGCATCGAGGGCGGTCACATCATCGAAGAGAGTCTCCCCGCGCTGCGCAATTTCTATCGACTCGGTGTCCGCTACATGACGCGGACCCCTTCG
>JADFHU010000034.1 GCA_022567055.1 Planctomycetota bacterium | reverse complement strand
AAGAGGGCAAACGACACAGCGATATTCATCTCGTCTCGATGGAGCAAGGGATGGCTTCGAGCCGTCCCATGACTTTTACGCCTAACGAGGACGAGTCGTCGCCGGCATGGGCACGCGATGGAAGCTTCTTTATATTTACCTCGAACCGGGACGCCGACGAGAAGAAGCAGAAACAGCTGTATTCGATGCGGCCCGACGGCGGTGAGGCGCGCCGGCTGACCGATGCGAAAGAAGGCGTTTCGGATTTTGCCTTCAGCCGCGACGGCCGTTGGCTCGCCTATCGCAGCGGAGAGAAAGGTCAGGAGCAACTCCACCGTCTCCCCATCGACGGCCTCTTTTCAGCAAAACCCGAACAGTTGACGGATGGGTCCTCGGGCGTCGAAGACTGGGAATGGGCTCCGGACAGTCAGAGTATTTACTTCACTCGCGCGGAGGCCCACGACCCAAACGAGGCCAAGCGGCGCAAAAAGGGGTTCACTGTCGACATCAAGAACCTGGAAACTTCCAGTCTCAACCTCTGGCGGCTCATGTTGGAGCCACGGGAGACGAAGCGGCTGACCGACGACCCCACTCTCAGCGTGTCTTCCTTCGAGGTCTCGAAGGATGGGCGCTGGGTGACCTTCACCGGCGGGTCCGCCAAACGGTATGAGCGCAACATCAGCGGTGCGCGTCTCTACGCGGACCCGTTTCTCCTGGAGGTGGCTACCGGTCACATAGAGCGCCTCGCCGAGAACTATGAAGTCGGCGAGAGTGGGCTTTCGATTTCACCCGATGGTCGCTGGGTGGTGTTCTCCGCCCCGGACGATATGACGCGGTACACGATGACAGAGAATCGCATCTACCTCCGGCAGGCGGCGAAGCGCGGCGCGCCGTTTCGCAAGCTCGGTCAGGCTTTCGATGGAAGCCTCCGCGTCGGTTTTTGGTCGGAGGACGGGAACACCCTTTACTTCAACGCCGGCGTGCGCGTCACCACGCAGCTTCACGCGCTCGACCTCCAATCAGGCAAGGTTCGGCAAGTGACCGAGGAGCGGGCCGCGGTGAACGTGCGGCGCGACGACGACTCCGGCAGGATCCTCATCAGCTATTCGGACCCCCAGACACCACCGACGGTCTTCACCGTATCGGATGAGGGGCAAGTCGCGGATCGAACGGCCTGGACCCAGCTCGTCGACGCCAACCCACAGGTTCGCGAGATGGCACTCGGAGAGGAATCTGAAATCGAATGGCGCTCCACCGACGGAAAGCTGGCCGGAGGCATACTCGTCAAGCCCGTCGGATATCGCGAGGGAACGCGCTATCCACTGATCGTGGCGATCCATGGAGGCCCCGCGTCCGCCGATGTCCTGCGCTTCAACGGAGGGTACGGCGCGCAAGTCTACGCCGGCGCCGGATACGCCGTTTTCAGACCGAACTATCGCGGCTCGAGGAACTACGGAAACGCCCATCGGACCGACATCGTCGGCGACTACTTCACCCTGGGCTTCGACGACATCATGACGGGTGTCGATCATCTGATCGAAGCGGGCATCGCTGACGGCGACCGCATGGGCGCGCTCGGGTGGAGCGCCGGGGGGCATTGGTCCAATTGGATCCTCACGCACACCGACCGCTTCAAAGCGATTAGCTCGGGTGCCGGGACCATGAACTGGATCTCGATGTACGCGCAAAGCGACGTGCAGCGAAACCGGCAGTTTTACATCGGCGACGATTTCCTCTACGAGAACTTCGACCCCTATTGGAACCAATCGCCGTTGAAATACATCAAGAACGCCAAGACACCGACGATGGTACACGTGGTCGAAGGAGACCGCCGCGTCCCCAGTCCGCAATCGGTAGAGCTCCATATGGCGCTCAAAAAGCTCGGCGTCCCGACGGAGCTGTTCATGTATCCCGGACAGAGCCACAGCATACCCGATCCGCGCAACCGCCTGGTCAAATCCGTCAGCGAGATGGCTTGGATGGATTACTACGTCCGCGGCATCGGCGACAAGTTCCAGTGGGCCGACGTCCTGGATACAGTCGAGGACGAAGAAGAGACCCCACAGGCCGAGGCACCAGCGCCCGACGCCACGGATTCCCCACGACGCTAAGGAATCAGGTATTTAGCTTGAAATCTTAAGCTCAGATCGCTAAATGAAGAGGATGAACATTCATAATTCAATAAGAAATCATTTGTTGCGATCAGCGCTTCGTTCTGTCTTACCTCTGGCACTGCTTGTCGTTTCGTTTTTAACTCTACCAGCCATCGCTGAACGGGATTTCCGCAAGGATTTGCCCCGTATTCCTGCCCATGAACCTAATGAGGTGCTCTCCACCTTTGAGCATCATCCCGATTTTAAACTGGAGCTGGTTGCGTCAGAACCCCTGGTGCATGATCCGGTTGCTGTTGATTTTGATCAATGGGGACGCATGTTTGTTGTTGAAATGCGGGGATACTCCGAAGACAGCGAATTGAACATCGGTCGAGTTGTCAGATTAACCGACATCGACAGAGATGGGTTTTACGATGAACGCAAAGTTTTTATCGATAACCTTTCATGGCCCACGGCTGTCTTTTGTTATGGCGATGATATTATTGTTGGCGTTGCACCGGATATCTTGTATTGCCGGGACACGGACGGAGATGGGGGTGTCGACGAAATTGAGAGGCTCTATACGGGTTTCCCCCGGAATAATGTTCAGGGGTTGCTCAACAGTTTTAGCTGGGGGCTGGATAATCGGATTCATGGTTCGGCGAGTGGTAATGGCGGGATCATTCAGAATCTAAAGGTCAAGGATCGCCCAGCGGTCAAGGTCAAGGGAATGGATTTTGCCATTGATCCACAAACCTGGGAGTTTGAGGCGACGTCAGGCGGGGCTCAGCATGGTCTTTCATTTGATGATTGGGGAAACAAATTCCTTTCGCAGAATAGCGACCACATTCAAATGGTCATGTATGATGCACGTTATCTGCAAAGGAACCCCAACCTGGCGGCTCCGGGCGCGCGTCTGAGTATCGCGGCCGATGGACCCCAGGCAGAAGTTTTCCGTATTAGCCCGGTCGAACCATGGCGAACCATTCGAACGCGTCTTCGTGTCGATGGTGATGTCCCTGGTCCGATTGAAGGCGGTGGACGTGCTGCAGGTTATTTTACCGGCTCAACAGGGATTACGATATATCGTGGGGATCAGTGGCCGGACCAATACAAGGGACAGGCCTTCGTCGGAGATGTAGGAAGTAACATAGTACATCGAAAACATCTACATCGCCAGGGCGTCCGCTTTGTGGCAACTCGGGCGACCCCGGGCAAGGAATTTGTGGCATCGAAAGATATTTGGTTCCGACCCGCACAATTCGCCAATTCTCCCGACGGGGTCCTTTACATACTCGATGTCTATCGTGAAGTCATTGAACATCCAGACAGCCTTCCTCCCGTCATCAAAAAGCACTTGGATTTAACGAGTGGTAGAGACAGGGGGCGTATTTACAGAGTCATTCCCAATGACTTCCAGCAGCCGGAAGTTCCCGTGCCCGGTGAAATGAACTCTGCAGAACTCGTTCAACTGCTGGAACATCCCAATGCTTGGCATCGTGAGATGGCATCTCGAATTCTGTTTCGAAAACAGGATAAAACAATTATCAAGAATCTACGCGAGCTTGCAAATTCATCAGACTCACCACTGGGGCGAATGCATGCCGCTTATACGCTGGCTGGACTGGATGCGTTGGATGAGAAAGTCCTTACTGGGTTATTAAAGGATACGCATCCACGCGTAAGAGAGCATGCTGTCCGGCTATCTGAATCGTTTACATCGAATGCCCGTATCCGGGACCTTATCCATGAATGTGCCAAGGATGATGACATCCGTGTTCGATATCAGACGGCATTCACGCTGGGGGAATTTGATGATGTACGAAATCCTGCTGCACTGGTATCTCTACTGAAGGATGACAAAAATGATTCGTGGGTTCGCATGGCCGTTCTAAGCTCGGCCCATGGTCAAATTCACAACCTATTTCATCAGTTGTGGCGTGATCCTGCGTTTGTTTCCGGAGAGAAAGGACTACTCATTCTGGAAGAACTCGCCCAGCAGATTGCTCGCGAGGGCGACGAATCATTGGCACGTGTGGTTAAGCAACTGGCTGATGCACCGGATGCCATGCAAGGCAAGGTCGGTGTCGTGTTAACGGGCCTGTCTGTGGGACTGGGACGCTCGGGAGGTGCGTTTCGCACGAAACTCCACGGCGTTGCCCCCGATGAGGATGTCTCCGGGTTAATTGGCGACGTCGTCAAGCCGGCACTGGAAATTTCTCGAAATAGGGCTTTAGAGGATCTCGAACGTATCCCAGCGATCAAATCACTTCGAATTGGCGACTGGGATACTGTAAGTCCTCTGTTAAAAGGACTCGTTCATTCCGGTGAATCCAGACATATCCAGCGTACCGCCCTGCGAACTCTGACTGATTTTAGAAAGAAAACGATGGGGGAGGAACTCATTGGGTTATGGCGAAGCACTTCGATTGAAGTTCGAGGGCTTATTCTAAACAGTCTGCTATCACGCATTGACTGGACGAATAGTCTGCTGGATGCGATTGACAAGGGGATGTTCCATGCTTCACATTTAGATGCCCTTCAACGACAGCGCCTGCGCTTACATTCGAATAGTGCTATACGTTTGCGGGCCCGAAAAATGATCGGTCAAACCAACCGTGATCGCCAAGCTGTGGTTGAGGCCTATCAGGTATCCCTGAGCATGAAGGGGGACCGTATCAAGGGAAAGTCAATCTTCGTTGATAAATGTTCAAAATGTCATCGCCTTGAAAACGAAGGGTATGAAATAGGACCCAATCTCGCGGCGGTAAAGAACCGGGGTATGGACACGGTGTTGTTGCAACTTTTGGATCCGAATCGTGAAATCAACCCCGAGTTTGTGAATTTCATTGTGACGAAGAAAAATGGTGAGACATTCAGCGGGATTATCAAGAGTGAATCACCCAGCGCTATCGAACTGGCCCTTGGGGCTGGGGAGCATGAATTGATTCTACGTAGTGATATCCAAGAATTGAGACCCAGTGGGATTTCGATGATGCCTGAACAGTTGGAAGTGGATCTGGATGTAAAGGCGATGTCCGATCTACTGGCGTATATTGAAGGCCTAAGATAAGGGACCGACAAGAACAGGAAAAGAAGATGAGTGACACCCGTCGTAGAGACTTTCTAAAGAAGATGAGTTCGATAGCTTTTGTGGGTTTCGGCGCTGGGTTCTCTGGCTGCTACCAGCCATCGAATCGGCGGAACATGGTTGGCAACTATATCGATGTCCATGTCCATATCGGGCACGAATGGATGAAGGATGAGCATCTTACCGTCAAAAACCTCCTGGATTGGATGGATGTTCATTCCGTTGAAAAATCAGTTGTTCTGCCCCTCGTCTCTCCTGAATCATGGTTCTATCCGGTTTCAACGGATTATGTATTGAAAGAGACGGCTCCTCATCGTGATCGGCTGATACCCTGCTGTTCCATCGATCCGCGAACGCTCAATCTTGGCGGCAGAGAAGGCACGGTTCTCCTATTGAAGGAGTATATCGACAAGGGCGTCAAGGGCTTTGGTGAGCATAAGCCTGGCGTGGCGATGGACGATTCGCGGAACATGGTTCTGTACGAATCATTGAATGAGGTGGGACTTCCCTGTCTATTTCATCTCGATAATAGCCGAAACATGGATAAAGTCGGGTTGCCGGGGCTCGAAAAGGTTCTAAAAACGTATCCGGACCTAGTCATGATAGGGCACGCGAACGGCTGGTGGGCGTCCATTGACGGAGATGCCGTCCAGGCCGATTTTCAAAGCTACCCGGATCGAGACATTAACAGGCAGGGCGCCGTCGATCGGCTGCTTGCCGAGTATCCCAATATGTATGGTGACTTGTCTGCGGGTAGCGGTGCGAATGCGATATCGCGTGATCTTGAATTCGGACGCGCGTTTATTATTCGTAACGCAGACAAATTATTGTTTGGAACGGATTACTTAAAAGTCGGCCAGAAGATCCCGCAATTTGAATTATATGAAAACATGGATTTGCCCGCAGATGTGCGGGCGAAGGTTTACAAGGGAAATGCGGAACGCTTATTTGGATGAAGAAGGACATGTCTCTCATAGGCTCCCGTCTTCATGCCGGTGATCCACACCTGACTCGCTTTTTTCCCGGCTACATGATTTCCGATATTCTCACCGGCCTGTTTTCTTCGACAGACTTTTTGGCGGCCAAACCGATGGCAAGCGACATGAGCCCATCATTGCCATCAACCGGCATCTTGGTTCCACCAACCAGGGCATCTATGAATTCTCTCATCTCCTGATGGTATGAGGCACCATAACGCTCTAAGAAGAAGTGCAAAGGAAGCGCACTAGAGACCCCGGATTCCGTGTAAAGCCTGTGGTTGTTGGCAAAATTATTCTCAGCCTGAGCCATTCCCTTGCTGCCAAAGACTTCCAGCCGCTGATCATACCCGTACACAGCCCTACGACAATTGTCAATAATAGCCATGGTGTCATCTTCAAAGGTGAGAATAATGGAGGCGGTATCAATGTCGCCGACCTTGCCAATCTCCGGATCTACCAGCACTGCACCTTTGGCGTAAACTTCTTTGACCTGCTTTCCGGAAATGTACCGAGCCATATCAAAGTCATGAATCGCCATGTCCAAGAACAGTCCCCCTGAGACTCTGAGATACTCTACCGGAGGCGGCTCTGGATCACGGCTGGTAATCCTTACGATCTGAGGATCTCCGATTGAGCCGTTAACGACCAGCTCTCTAATCCTCTTGAACTCCGGATCGAAGCGACGGTTAAACCCGAGCATCAGGCCGACGCCCGTTTCCTCAACGATGGCAAGGACCTCTTGTACTCTATCCAGCGACAAATCCAATGGTTTCTCGCAGAAGATCTGTTTGCCAGCCTTGGCTGCCTTTTCAACATAATCAGCATGTGTGTTTGTGGGTGAACAGATGACAATTCCGTCCAGGTCAGGTAAGGCAATCAACTCATCCATGGTCTGAACAAAGTGTCTCACACCAGACTCTTCGGCAATCCTCCTAGACGCATCGAGTACATCCATCGCGCCTACCACGATGACCTCAGGGTAGTTTCGGCAGAGGTTTTTCAAGTGTATCTTGCCAATACGTCCAAGGCCGACAATGGCTAGCTTTAAAGTTTTCATCTCCCTGTTCTTGCCGCTCCCTTACCATGTTCCCAACAAGACATAAATCATCACCGTAACGATCACCAGTATCGTGGATAGCAGATACGCGTATTTCCAGCCCTGCATATCTACCACGTCAGCAGTCTGCTCTTCGGCGGTGTCTTGACGGGGGTACCAATAGGATACGCCGAACATGATTAACATATTGAGTACAAACTCGATTCCCCAAATATGGACGAAGTGGACATCCACTTTCAGGATAAATGTTGTTGTGATGTAAAAGGCCAGGCCAAAGAACAAGGCACACTTGGCTGCGATGGCTGATACCCCCTTGGTCAGAAATCCAGCCAGCATGATCGATGCAACCGGTATAAAGAAAATGCCATTGAGCTGCTGCAAGAGCTGGTACAGTCCCTCAGGGGCGTTTGCCACCAGAGGGGCCGTTATGATGGCAAGGAATGCCAGCAGTGTCGATGTGAGTCGGCCCACCCGAACCAAGGCCTTGTCACTGGCCTCCTTTCTGATGTGTCGCTGGTAAACATCAATGCTGAAAATTGTCGCCGCACTGTTCAAGACACTATTAAACGTACTCAACACGGCCCCCATGACGACAGCAGCAAAGAACCCAACCAGATATGCAGGGAGCACTTTCTTTATCAGGGCGGGATACATCAGGTCCTGTGAATCATAAAACGTGTCGCTAAAATAGTAGAAGCCGATGACGCCCGGCAGTACGATAATCAGTGGGACAAGGATCTTCAGAACACCTGCATAGAGCAGGCCCTTCTGAGCCTCAACCAGATTTCTGGCGCCTAAAACCCGTTGAATGATGGTCTGATTCATGCCCCAGAAATAGAGTTGATTGATGATCAATCCGGTAAACAGTGTTCCAAAAGGCAGCACAGAATCCTTGGCGCCGATGACGTTAAACTTTTCCGGGGCATGAGCGAAGACCTTGGTCAGTCCGGTCAGAATGTTTCCCTCACCAATACCGAACAAGGCGATGACGGGCACCAGCATGCCGCCGATCAATAAGCCATAGCCATTGATCGTGTCTGAAACGGCAACGGCCTTCAATCCCCCGAAAATGGCATAGCACGAACCCAAAAGGCCCACAACAACGACTGTGATCCAGAGTCCCTGAGCTTTGGACACATTGAGTACTTCAGACACGTTGAAGAGACTTTCTAGGTTAAGGGCCCCCGTGTACAACACGATGGGCAAGAGGGTGACGACAAAGGAGACCACTAAGAAGAGGGCAACGAGTGTCCGTGTGGTGCCATCGAATCGTTTCTCAAGATACTGTGGAATCGTGGTCAATCCCATTCTCAGATACTTAGGAACGAAGTAGAGGGCCGCCACGATTAACGCCAGGGCGGAAGTGACTTCCCAGGCGATAATAATACATCCATTCTTGTAGGCTAAGCCATTCATGCCGATCAGATGCTCGGTGGAAATGTTGGTGAGCAGCAGGGAGCCCGCAATGACGACACCGCTCAGACTGCGTCCTGCCAGGAAGTATCCGTCTGAGGAATCCAAGGTGTCTTTGCGGAGTCGGAACCAGGCGTAAAACGCCACAAACGCCGTGAAGCCGATAAAGGAAATGAGGGTCATCATGAGATTTGCACCCACCGAATCGCTATATGGATTTTCTAATGGAGCCTAATACGGACGGGCACTCTTGATGCCTTCCTGTTGACCCGCATACGCTGTCTGTATCTCCTTTTTCTGAGACACTTCCGCGACGCCGCAGCGCCACCATGATTCGTAGCCATCGGTCATCGTCTTTGGCATGACCTTAATATCGATCAGCGTAGACACGGTTTGTTCCTTCGCATCTGCAACGGCAGACCTCAGTTCCTTCATCGTCGTGACCGAGTATGTCTTGGCGCCATAGGCCGCCGCGTTCATCGCAAAATCGATCTTCATCAGTTCCCCATCCAGTTTGCCGGAGGCGGGACTACGATATCTGAACTCGGTGCCAAAGCTCCCCATGCCATTGCCCATCTGGAGATTGTTGATGCAACCGAAAGAGCTGTTGTCGAATAACAGAATATTGATCTTTTGGTTCTCCTGGATTGAGGTGACTAATTCGGAATGGGACATCATATAGGACCCGTCACCGACAAAAGCATACACCTCCTGGTCCGGCGCTGCCATTTTTACCCCCAAGGCGCCGTTGATTTCGTATCCCATGCAGGAGAAACCATATTCCATGTGATAGGTGTTCGGTTGACTGGCATTCCACATGCGCTGCATATCGCCCGGCAGGCTGCCGGCCGAACTCACCGCAATGGCATCATCATCGAGAATCTTGTTCAGTTCACCCAGCACCTGCGTTTCCGTCAGTCGAGAATTAAACGCCTTGAAGAAATCCGGGAGAATCGCTTCATCGCGTGCCTTGACCTCTGGCACAAAATCATCCCCGGTATAGGTCAGGTTGCAGAGCCGCTCCAATTCTTCGTTCCAGGCATCTTTTGCGGCCGCGATCTCCGTGTTGTATCCTGAGGAGTACCCCCTCGCACGCAATTCGTCCGCCAACTGTGTCAACGCCACTTTGGCATCGGCGATGACTTTCACGGCGTCCATCTTGTAGGCGTCGAAATCCGAGATGTTGATAGAAATGAATTCAACATCAGGATGCTGAAAGAGTGATTTTGAGGCCGTCGTGAAATCAGAAAACCGCGTTCCGACTCCGATGACGAGGTCCGCATCACGGGCAATCCTGTTACTCGCAAGATTGCCGGTTGTCCCAATGCCACCGAGGTTTAACCTGTTAGCAGCCGGTACCGCACTCTTACCGGCTTGCGTCTCGCCTATGGGAATATTGAATGCTTCGGCAAACTTCAAGAACTCCTCCGAGGCCTCAGAATACCTGACACCGCCGCCACAGATCAGCAGCGGTTTCTTTTTGCCGACAATCGCGTCAGCGGCCTCCTTCAGCATCTCCGCAGTGGCAGGTGTTCGTTCAATACGGTGTACACGCTCCGCCAGGAAACTTTCAGGAAAATCATAGGCTTCCCCCTGAACATCCTGGGGCAGACAGACCGTGACTGCCCCGGTATCCGCAGGACTGGTCAGCACGCGCATGGCATGAATCATGGCGGTCATGGTCTGTTCGGGCCGGTTGATGCGATCCCAGTACCTGCTAACTGCCTTGAACGCATCGTTGGTCGTGATATTGTAATCGTAGGGTTGTTCAACCTGCTGTAACACCGGATCCGGTTGCCGGACGGCATAGCTGTCTCCGGGTAAGAATAGAACGGGGATTCTATTGACCGAAGCCGTGGCAGCCGCAGTCACCATGTTGGCAGCCCCCGGGCCGATTGACGAGGTACAGGCAAAAATCTGCTTGCGCAGCTTCTGCTTCGCGAACCCCATGGCAGCATGTGCCATGCCCTGCTCGTTACGCCCCTGTAGCACGTGTAAGTCGCCGGGGTTTTCTTCTAGGGCCTGTCCCAATCCAAGCACATTCCCGTGACCAAAGATTGTGAATACGCCCTTCACGAATGGTGTCTTGCATCCATCGACCTCTACATATTGATTCTGCAGAAACTCGACAATGGCCTGGGCGACGGTGAGCCTTCTTGTTTTCATTGTGGGTCCATTCAAAAAACTTGTTTAGAGTGCCTATCAAAATGAATCGTAGCACCGAAAACGAGCGTTTCTGTGTCTGACAAGGAAGGCGAAGCAGGCCGTCCGAGGACGGTCGATGGAGCCTGACGCCGTCCAGACGCAGAATAAGCCGTTTGAATGCAGAGTCATTTTGCGTAGGTGCTCTTAGAATCCGCCGTGCTCCTCAATAAACACTGTCACCTCTTCAAGTGAAGGATTGAAGTTTGCACATCCGTGTTTGGTGACGAGAATGGCGCCGCAGGCATTTCCCATACGGCAGGTTTTATACCAATCCCATTCATTCAGGTAACCGTAAATCACACCACTGGCAAAGGCATCGCCGGCGCCGAGGACATTCACCACTTCCACCGGGAAGCCAGGTACATCGATGACTGTCCCATCGTCCTGAAAAACAGACGATCCTCTCTCGCCTCGTTTGACGATCAGGACAGTGATACCGGTTTTCATCAAACCGGCAATCGCCTCATCTACATTGCCTTTTATTTCTGGCGCAGAGATCTGTTGGTTTTGAATCCTTATCTGATCGGGATCTTTCAACATAGTCGCCAAAACCTCCTCTTCCGTGCCAATCGCCAGGGTACCGTATTGCAGAAAGGCCCTGGTCGTGACCCCAAAGGAACGAGGATCGTGCCATTGATCCGCCCTGAAATCAAGATCCACCAACACCGGGACGTCATTCTTCACCGCCTCCTCAGCCGCGAAGAAGGCCGCCGATCGTGAGGGTTCGACATTCAACGCGGTGGCCGACACCTCAAAAAGCCGACTCTGACCGATATCCGCTTTGATGACATCGTCGATGGTTACCTGGGAGTCGGCGCAGTTGTCACGGTAGTACACTAGTGGAAAATTGTCAGGTGGCTCGATCCCCAGAAGGACCGCACTGGTTCGCGTGCCGGCAATCCGAGGAATGAAAGCCGTTTCGACGCCCTCTTTCTCCAGGAACTTCAAGATAAAGTCCCCCACTTGATCCTGTCCGAGACCGGTCAGCAATGCGGATTTTAATCCCAGTCTACGCGTCCCAACAGAAATGTTCAGCGGCGACCCGCCTACAAAAGCGCCGAATTCTTTGATATCCGTAAACGACGCGCCAATGTTGTTTGAGTATAAATCGATTGACGATCGACCGTAGGTGATGACATCGTATGCTTTATTGGCAGTCATTTTGTTAGGTGCTCCTAGCGTCACTCATGCTGATTGTTCATGTCCAACGTCACCATTGGTACCCTAGGATCCGATCCTCGCCAAGAACCATACACCCACTCATGGTCGGGATCTTGGCTTGCCGTTAGGAGTTGGTCACTCCCGGCCAAAAAGTTGAGATAGTACACATTGTAGCCGGGGCCCGCCGCCACAGGATGGTAGCCGGATGGCACCAGCACGACGTCGTTGTCCCGAGCCAAGGCCAACTCATCCATGGTTTTGTCGTCGTTGTATATGCGTTGAATCGCAAATCCCTGTGGCTTGTCGATCTTGTAAAAATAGGTTTCTTCCAGGCAGGCCTCCAAGACGTCCCCATTGGCATCCAGCTTGCGTTCATCGTGCTTGTGTGCCGGGAAGGAACTCCAGTTGCCGGAGGGCGTGTACACCTCGACGCAGACCAATCGATGACAATCTGACCCGGGCGGGAGAATGCTATTGATCTGCCGCGTGGCATTATCGCCTCCCCGAATCTCAATGCCCATGTCATGCACGGCTTCCGGCGTGATGAACCTCGCCGGATGATCCTGGTCAGTCGCACAATAGCCACAGGCGATATCCAGCGCCTCACTCTCCGCCCTGAGTGTGAATTGCGTCTGCCGCGGCAGATAGAGGGCATGGGCCAAACCACTGAAGACATCCCTTCTGCCATTGACTGTTGTCCAGCTGCCCCTGGAGGAATCAACAGAAAAATTGCCAGCCAATAGGACAATGGCATACTCCATTTCCCCGGTGTTTTCACTCCAGGCCTCGCCCTGCCGGAGGGTCTTCGCCTTGAAATTCAGAAGCGACCAGCCGGCGCTTTCCGCCGTAATACTGTGATAGAATCCGGCCTCGTCATCGTGAGGCTTCACCAATAGTCTCGACTGCGTTTGTGTTCTTATCATGATCGGTTCGATGAGCAGACTACGCGACCGGGATTCTTCATCTAAGAAGCACAAGTCGGTAATGACCAGGGCCTAAAAGCGCTCTGGCCCCATCCGTTGAGCAAGCCTCTGACAAGTCGTCGCATGCGTGCGACAACAGTTTATTTTGAATCTGCGTCTTTCAAGCGTGCCAGCAGGTATTGCTGCAAGCCACAAAGATCGTCGGTGTTGATGACATCCACATCAGCGGACACTAAGGTGTTCCACAGTGCCTCCCTCTCGGGAGATGGCCTGTCCGGAGTGGCCCAGAATCTGACCACTCTCTTCTTTTCATGCGCGAGGTCTACGACTTCCCTTAGCTTGGCATATTCCTCTGCGGGCATGGGACCGTTGCCGCGCCAGGTGAAATGGCTTCCCCAGTTATCGCTGATCATGGGGACGAGGTCCGCCGAGACATCGGATCTGAGATCGCTCAATCTGCCGTCGCAACCCGCATAGCGGAGCTGCTGAGCGGCCATGGTTTCCCGAGGACGATTTCCAGAGACCACCGCCAGAACCGCCCTTTCCTGCCGTCCGTCGGGTGTGAAGGAGGTAAAGCACTCCCGGTATTGAGACAAGACCTTGTGCAATAGGGCGTATGTGGATTCCGCTTCGGTCTTGAAATCGATTAACAGAATGAATCTACCGGGTTTGCCATAGACAGAGCCTCCGTTTCGTTTGATTCGTTCTCTGAGGGGATCGAGGTAGAGGGCCTGGAGCGTTCTGTGGGCCCTGATTTCATGGCGGTCATGGGCCACGAGCAATTGGTCGTCTACCAAAAAAACATCTGCTTCCACGCTGGTGAAGCCGTGGGCCAAGGCATCGAGCAAGGGACGGTGGTGCCTGTAATCATTGTGGGCGTGGGCCCTTGCCAGTGGCGTGGGTTCTTGGAATACACTCTGCGGATTCTGCGATGCCAAGGATGTGCATGCCGATGCCAAACAGTATAGCGAAATGAGATGTATGCGGAACATTCTGATTGATCCTCTCTGGTACAGGTGAGTGAGTTTGCATTGTCGGTCTCTAAGCACTGTTTGCGGGCTAATTGTATAGGACAACTTGGGACCACGCAATCGTGAAAGTTTTTGCCAAGTCGGGCAAGCCTTGCAAGAAACCACATTTCTTCGATCACCAAAACTTGCAGATAGCAAGGGTCGCAGCTGCAAGGACTTCCGGAAATCTGAAAATGTGGGTTGACATGTGTTTATGTGTAATGGTATACTAGAACACCATGAACATTGATCTACGCAGTGCCGTACCGATTTACCGTCAGATTGCCGAGGGTATTCGCGCCGAGATCGCGGCGGGGGTGCACCGTCCCGGTGAAGGGCTTCCATCCATTCGGAAGCTGGCCCTCCAGTTGCACGTCAATCAAAACACCGTCCACAAGGCCTATGGAGAGCTGGAGGCGCAAGGTTTGATTACCAAACGGCGTGGTCTTGGCTTGTTCGTGACGAATCGGGCCGTGAAGGTTGCTCAGACGCGGGCACGGCAAGTCGCGCTGGAGTCTCTGCGTCGCGCCTTACGGCACTGCCGTGCTGCCGGATTGACCCGGGCAGACGCCCAAGCCATCGTGTCCGAGACATTGCCTATGGACCCGCGCATAATTAAATGAGTCATTCATCGCTCAGATTTGCGTCAGATTCAGTCGCGCCCGATTGAGCGAAACCAGAGTTGTAGTTGGCCTACTGCGGAGGATTTTGCGATTGAGAAGCGGCTGAAGATGACGTGAAGATGAGATGAGAAATGGATCATTTAATTATGCGCGGTTCCTAAGGAGGTCGAACGGTGAGTGGCTCTGCGATTGAACTGAGATCGCTCTGTCGTGATTTTGGCAAACTTCACGCCGTACGAAACCTATCGCTGACGATACCGAAGGGTTCGACCCTCGGAATGCTGGGAGTCAATGGCGCCGGTAAGAGCACGACCCTCCGCATGTTGATGGGACTGCTACGACCCCATGCGGGCGAGGTCATTGTCCTGGGGCAAGACATGTTTCGCCACCGCGCCGACCTCTGCGCGCGGGTTGGATATGTGCCCGAGCATGCGACCGTCTATCGCTGGATGACGGTCAAGCAAGTGCTAAGATTCTGCAGTCGCATCCAACCCAAATGGGATGAGCCGACGGCTCAAAAACTACTCGGCCTATTTCGCCTCGACTCAAGCCAGCGCGTTCGCAGCCTGTCGAAGGGAATGACCACCAAGCTGCATCTGCTGCTGGCGCTCGCTCATCGGCCGGAAGTCTTGATCCTGGATGAGCCCCTGTCCGGGCTCGACCCGATTGTCCGGGAAGATTTTGTAGATGGGGTACTTGCCAACATCTGTGGACATGAATGCACCGTCTTGTTTTCCAGCCATCATGTCGACGACGTCCAGCGGCTTGCCGATCGTGTTGCGATCATCCATGAGGGTAGCGTCCTCGTCGAAGCCGAAACGGAATCGTTGCTTCGTGACACCCGTCGACTCAAAGTCACGTTGGCCGAGGCCCATTGCCATCCGGCTCCGCCCATCGGAACAATCTACCAACGGCAAAATCGACGCCTCTGGGAATTGACCGTGATGCCATTTAACAAGGAGGCGGCAACGGCTTTGCAAGCCGCCGACGGCGTGACGGACGTGCAGTCGAGTGCTGTTTCTCTCGAAGACCTCTTTAAAGACCTGATTCGCGGGCAGGAGGCGCCTCAATGAGAGTACTCATTCTCAAGGACACGCGGCTCAGTCGCTTGCCGATCATTACCAGCATGGCCCTGGTGATCGCCCCCTACCTGGGAGCAACGATGATGACGGCCTACACATACTGGCCGGAGTGGCCAAGCCAGGCCTCCGCGGCCGATACACTTGCGACCGCGGCCGTTTTCGGTCTTCTGCTTAGCACGGTCTCTGCCGGGTTGCTTGCTGGCAATATGTTCGCATGCGAACGGGCCGATGGATCGGCCGTATTCTTGGCGTGTCAACCTGTTTCGAAGAGTCGTGTGGCCCTTTCTAAAGCCATTGTCCTCGGTGGGGTCATTGCAATGATCTGGCTGATCCATTGCCTATGCTTGATGGTCATCGCACCTTGCCTGGATGTCGAAGCCGCCCCCTACATTGAATTGGATAATCCGCTGGGATTCCCCGCGGCAACCGTT
>JADFHU010000547.1 GCA_022567055.1 Planctomycetota bacterium | reverse complement strand
AGTACCTGTATCCCACCGAAGCAGACCTGCGACTCAAGGTCGGGGCCCAGGTGATGTTCGTGAAAAATGACAACTCCGCGGAGAAGCAGTATTACAATGGCAAGATCGGCAGGTTGGTGGGGTATGAAGGGGACATCGTCCGGGTCAAGTGTCCGGATGATGACGAGGTCATTGCCGTGGAGCAGGTCACCTGGGAAAACACCAGGTATGCGCTCAATGAGGAGACCAAGGAAATCCAGGAAGAGGTGGCGGGGACGTTCGCCCAGGTGCCCCTGAAACTGGCCTGGGCCATCACGATCCACAAGAGCCAGGGCTTGACCTTTGATCGGGCCGTGATCGATGCCCAGGCCGCCTTTGCCCACGGCCAGGTCTATGTGGCCCTCAGTCGGTTGCGAACCCTGGAAGGGCTCGTGCTCAGTACGCCCATCGCGGCGCAGGCCGTGAAGGCCCATGCCGAGGTCTTGGCCTTTACCAGCGACATTGAGAACAATCCGCCCGGTCCCCAGCAACTTACCCTGGCCAAACACGACTATCAGCAGCAATTGCTTCTGGACCTGTTTGATTTCGGGTCGTTGGAACGGGCCCTGGCACGGATCATCAAACGCGTAAGCGAGCAGGCGGGAGCCTTGCCGGAGAATCCTGTGTCCTGGTTTGTGGCAATGGACCAGTCCGCGCGAGAACATATCATGGACATTGCCCAGAAGTTCCACGTGCAGATCAAAAGCTTGAGTTCGGATCAAACAGTTGACCTTGAAACCCATGACCTCTTGCAGGAGCGCGTGCGAAAGGGGACGGCGTATTTTAGGGAGAAAATCAAGGACCTCCTGCTGGACCCGCTGGATGAGGTGACAGTGGAAACGGACAACAAGGCCGTTGCAAAATCTCTGGAGGAAGCGATCGGTCATTTGATGGGTCTGGTCAGACTCAAATTGGCCTGCCTGGAGGCCTCTGCCCAGGGCTTTTCGATCAAGACCTATTTGAAGGTCAGGGCGGAGGCCGCGATTGACACCGGACGCACTGGCAAACGCAAGACGAGCGATGTTCGGAAAAAGGCCGTTGCCACGGCACATCCTGAACTCTACCAACGCTTGAAGGAATGGCGTCATGAGAGGGCAGAGCGGGAGGGTGTCGCCCCAAACCAAATCTTGGCCTTGAAGACGATGATCAGCATCGCCAATCAATGGCCAAGGTCCCGGACTCAACTCAAGCGGGTACGGGGCATTGGCGTCAAGACCTTGCAGAGAATCGGCGATGAATTACTTGCTATCCTGTCGGCAACTCGCCCGGGAAAAGACAAAACCGAGGAAGAGACAAGCCGGCCGGTCGGTCGCGATGTCTCTTCGACCCAACAAAACAGTTTCGATCTGTTCAATGGGGGGAAAACCGTCGCCGAGGTCGCGGCGGCCAGAGGCTTGGCCGTGTCGACCATCGAGACTCACCTCGCCCACTTTGTCCGCAACGGAGCCCTGCCGCTGGATCGCTTAATCTCTTTAGAGAAGGGCCAAGCCGCCATCGATTTCTTCATGACAGCCGACGTCCTCCACCTGTCGCCGGCCAAAGAGCATTTCGGCGACGTGTACTCCTATGGTGAGCTGAAGATGATCGTCCAGCACTTGATACACAGTGGGGCGGTGCAAGAACCGTCTGAAGCTTAGGGACCTGAATCGGGTACCCACTCGTTTTGTTCGCTCCGCGGATCTTGTCAAGGATGGCCGTGTCGACTACACTCTGTCAAGATTGTTAGGAAGCCGAAATCGATGGCTTTCAGCAATCGAGTACCTAGGGACAGTGGTTGTGCGTCGGTTTCGTTGTGACCCTAAATTTCTGTGAGTCTAAACATGAAGACACGATGGAGTGAGACACGCCGGTGTTTTCTGCGCCGCAGCGGCGCCGTTCTCGGCGCAGCGTGGGCCTTGCCGACGGCGATTCCCGCTTCGGCACTGGGCCGCAATGGCATGCCGGCCCCCAGCGAGCGGATCCGGATGGGGTTCATCGGGCTGGGCGGCCAGGGTTCGGGGCATCTGCTGGGCGGGGCCTGGACCTATGTGCCGGGGGGCTACGTGGGTCGGAACGACGTGCAGGTCCTCGCGGTCTGCGATGTGCGTCGGGAGCGCCGTGACCGCGCCCGGCAGCGCTGTCATCAGATGTACGCTCAGAAGTTCGGCAAGGCCGACTATCGCGGCGTGCAGGCCTACAACGATTTCCGCAAGCTGTTGGCCCGACCCGATATCGACGCGGTACTGATCGCCTTGCCCTATCACTGGGCCGCTCCCCTGGCGATCAGGGCCATGCGGGCCGGCAAGGATGTCTACTGTGAGAAACCGATCGCCATCACGCTGCGACAGGGACGGCAGCTTTTGGAGACGGCCGATCGCTACAGTCGCATCTACCAGGCAGGCATGCAGCAGCGTTCTGAATATGGTGGCAGGTTTCGCATCGCCTGCGATTGGGTGCGCAATGGCCGCATCGGACGGCTCAAAGAGGTCTACGCCTATCGCAAGCCGGGTGCGTTCTTTCCCAGCGCTTGGACCTCCGACCGTTCTGTGCCCGTGCCGGCCGGATTCGACTGGGACCTGTGGCTGGGACCGCTGCCCTGGCGTCCCTTCGCCGGCCAGGCCGGTCACACGCTCCCCGGTCTCTTCGTCGGTGACGTGAACTGGAGCCCCCACCACTACGACATCATCCAATGGACCTTGGATCCCGATCCCGCCGCGCCTATTGACGTGGAATACGACAAGAACGACAACGTCCACTATCACTATGCCAACGGCGTGGTGGTCCACTCCACCGCCTATCCGGGTGAGCCCGTCGGTGGTGACGGCGGCGCCTGCTTCGTCGGGACAGAGGGCCGCATCGCGGTGGACCGCGCGCATCTGGTCTCCACCCCCGGGAGCATCCTCAAGCAAGCATTGCGGCCGGAAGATAGCCGCGTCGCTCATGCAACCAGCCACTCCGGCAATTTTCTCGAGTGCATACGCACGCGGCGAGCCACGGTCTGCAGCCCACCGGTCGCTGTCTACACCATGAACGCGATCCTGGTCGGCGGCATCTGCCTGGCTCTAAAACGCGCCGTCACATGGGACCCGGTCAAGGGTGAGTTTCCCGGGGACCAAGAGGCTAACCGTCTTCTCTCCTACAGCGCCCGTCCACCGTGGCGGATCTGAGTGAAACTCGAAATCCGAATATCGAAATCCGAAACAATTTCAAATGTCGAATGACCAAAATGACAAACACCGCTCTCTTCGGGCGGGTCTATTTTGTTTTGAGAATTGATGTTTCGGACATTCGGTATTGTTTCGGATTTCGGATTTGGTGCTTCGGATTTAAGTCCAGAAATATGGTTCTTCGGTACTCAATTTCGCTCTTGTACTAATGGGTGTCCCATGAACGTAAAAAGCATTCTCATCAGCCTGCTCATTGGTCTCTTCCTTCTGAATGCAAGCGCGAGTGGCGCAGACGAGGAAGCGGACTTCATCTCGATTCTAAAGTCGAACGCCGGCGTTCCGGCAAAATGCGCGGCCTGTTTTCAACTGCGACGCGTAGGTACCGCTCGATCGGTTCCGGCCTTGGCACGCCTGCTTGGGCAAGAACGGGTGTCCCACGCCGCGCGTCACGCGCTGGAAGGCATGCCCCATCCTGAAGCCGGTGCTGCCCTGCGACAGGCGCTGGGAGAGAGTTCCGGTCTGATCAAGGCCGGTTTGATTGACTCGCTCGGGTGGCGGGCAGAGCCGGAGGCCGTGCCTCTGCTGATACCCCTGTTGTCCGACGAAGACGCCACGATTGCGGCGGCAGCGGCAACTTCGCTGGGAAGGATTGGCGGGGCAGAGGCTGTTGCCGCACTTGGCGCCCTGCGCAATGTGGCAAGAGCCGGCGTGCAGTCGTCGGTGCAGGAGGCCTTGCTGAAGTGTGCGGAGCGTTTGCATGCGGCCGGCGACGAAGCGGGGGCGGTAAGTGTCTACCTGGACCTCATCGAGGACCCGGTCTCAGCTCCAATTCGCGTGGCGGCCTGGCGCGGCCTGGCTCTCTCGGATGCCGTGCGGAGAATTGGCTTGATAACGACGGCCCTCTCCGGCACCGATCGCCCCATCCAACGTGCCGCGTTGAAACTCATTCGGACGGGGGAGCATCCGCGGGTCCTCCAGGCCTGCCTACGGCAGTGGGCCTCATTGCCGGCAGACTCACAGCTTGCCCTGCTGGACGCGTACCTCATGCAGGATGCGACGACGGCCTTGCCCGCCATTCGCTTCGCTATGAATAGCCGGCACCTGCCCGTGCGAGTGGCGGCCTGGGAGGCCTTGGCCGGTGTTGACGATCCCTCCTCCATACCCGCGCTGGCCCGAGCTGCGGCCGGCGGGGACGCGATGGAGCAAGAGGCCGCGCGTGACAGTCTGTCACGCGTACACGGGCCCGGGGCCCGTGCAGCCATCCTGGCGCATCGCGACCG
>JADFHU010000546.1 GCA_022567055.1 Planctomycetota bacterium | reverse complement strand
CTCTTACGGAGACACGGAGGAAAGACAATTCACAAATATGGAACTCTGTGCCTTTGTCTCTGTGAGACATAATCTAGCCTGCTTCCCTGTTTGGCCGAAGGCCAAAGCCCTTCATGTGCTTCATGCCCTTCACGGTTAAGTTTTCTGTAACCGTTCGCCGGTTGTTCCGATCAGAAATGAACCGCAGAATATCCAACAAGGAATGTCCAATGATGAAGTTAACGCCCCTTCGACATTCTGCTGTTCCTTGTTGGATATTCTGCGGTTCGAGATACCTTTGCCATCACTTGCTATTTCAATACTACGTGAACGGTTACAGCTTTCTCGGGGCACGTTCTGCGTGTTTTCAGCTTGCTAGGGGTATACACCAGTCTCCTGTGATTTCTCAAATCTCATTCCAGTGGCAGGCGGCCCCCGGGCACGTAGCCGGTCAACTCCACGTAGCCCTGACCTTGCACGCGACCGTCGGCGTCCTGTAGTTCGACGGCGCCTTCCCAATAGGCCAGGCCGGGGATCAAGCGACTGACGTTCTCCTGTGCGTCCAGCAGCGGGACGATTCGCAAGTCCAGGCCCTGGTCAGGCAGGGCTAGGCGCCAGCCGATGGGATAGCGGCCTTGGGTCGCCGGGCTGGTCCAATGTCGGGTGACATCGAGGCGCCAGGCGTCACGCTTTAGGTAGCGAGGTGTCCCGTCGACCGCGACCAATGTGCCGGTGGCATAGTCGACTCGATCCCTATCACTGCGCAGTTGATAGATCATCAGGTCGCGGCCATCGTCTAGCTGTAGGCTGAACCAGTCCCAACCGATCTGATTTTCTGCGAGATGGTTGGAGGCGAATTCCCTGTCCATCCAAGCGCTGCCGGTGACTTCGTGAGTTTGGCCCGCGACCCGGACGCTGCCCGCCACCTTGGCTCGGGTGAAACTGTAGTAGAGACTGGCGGATGCCTCTGTATCGGATTTGACGCTGTACCCACCGGGGCCCTGGAAGACGAGGGGCTTGGTGGGTTGGAAGTCGAGATGGAAGGCGATCCCCTGTTTCCGGTCCGCCATTTCGAAGGTGAATTGGCCATCGTCGAATTGGAGCGTCCAGTCCTCCTCGGTCCCGGCCGGCGGCTGGCTGCTGAGAATCAGGGGACCGGGTGACGTCCCCCGGCTCACGAAGAGGGGGATGTCACGGTAGAGCATTTCGCTGAAAAAATGCTTTCCATGTCACATCGGTGAGGGCGGCATGGCCCATGACAAGGTGACTCGTGACCCATTTGGAGTTCAGGGACAGGGGCTCTTCCACCACGCCGATGCGGAAGAGGGTAAACTGAAAGCCGAAACGACGCTGGGGTGACTCTTTGTCTGTGACCTGACCGGTGAAGTACCACCATTCCGTTCGATACGCGTCGTGCGGCCAGTGGTCCTGGGGAAACTGCCAGGCATAGTCGGGCTGCGCCTGTTGCCAGCCCGCGGCTGGAAGCAGTAGGGCGGTCATACAGAGGATCAGGGCTTTGTTACTCGGTTTCACGGCTGAGGTCTCCCGCGGAATCGGCGCTGGCCCGTAGGGCCGGATAGAGGCTGGCGAGCACACAGATCAACAGGACAGATAAACACTGCAGGGGCAATTGGTGTAGGGGCACATGCATGTGGATGGTCCATCCGAAGAAGGCGCGGTTGATCAAGTGCACCAGGATGAAACACAGGGCGATCCCGCCCACCAGACCCAGTGTTAGACCGCCGGCGCCGATGCCCAGGCCCTTTCCCAAAAAGACGCGGAATATCTGAGCGCGCGTGGCACCCAATGCGCGGTAGAGGGCCATCTCGGCGATGCTGTCCTGGGCCGCGACCAGCAGGGCCAGGCTGACGGAGCAGATGGCAATGACGAAGCAGATCCCCTGCAAGAGCCGCGTCACGGCGAAGGTTTGATCAAATATCTGCAACACTGCCGCCCTGAGGCTGCGGCTGCTGCGAATTTCCAGGGGCATCTGACCGAAGTCGCTGCGCAGTTGGTCGATCACCCGCTCCGGGTTACGGCCTGGATTCAGATAGAGGGCCACGCTGTTGACCTGGCCCGGACCGAAGGTGTCCTCCATGACCTGCAGGTCCATGACCACGACACCCGCTTCCGTGGTGTAATCGGTATATACGCCCAGGATGTTCAGGACGCTCGTTCCCTGCAAGGTGTGGAGTGTCAAGGGGTCACCGACGCCCAGGTCGCGATGCCGCGCCAAGGGTTCGCTGATCAAGACACCGTCGCCCCGCATCAGGGCGGGGCGCAGCGCATCCAGATTACCCTGTAGGAGTGGAAAGCGGTGCTCGGCCTGGGGAAAATCAAACATGACGCCTTGTACCAGGCGCCGCTGCCCTTCCACCTGCGCCCAGAAACGGCGGAGTCGATCTACACCCGACACCTCTGCGCGGCGTGCGAGCGCTTCGACCAGCGCGGGATCGAGTGACGCGACCCCGCCCGACCGGCCCCAGGACTGAGAGGTGACGTAGACATCGGCGGCGATGGTCCCCTCGACCCAGCGTTCCAGTGTCGTCCGGAAGCTGTGGACCATCAGCGATATGCCAATCCACAGGCTGATCGCCACGCCCAGCGAGGAGATGGCGAAGGCATTGGTGAGAAGTTGGCCACTCAGCCCTTTAAGGCCGAAGCTCAGGGAGAAATCCCGGCAGGGCAGGTGTCGACTGACTTGGACGATGAGGATGGGGCTCAGCAGGGCCAGTGCGAAGAGGGAGAGCAGGGCGAGGATGAAACCCTTGGGTTTCCAGCTCTCTGTCACGCCCAGCCAGAGGATCAGGCATAGTGCCATACCGGCACAGGCGGCCAGGGCCGTGCGTGTTGCTAAGGCTTGGCTTTTGTCGGAGAAGGAGGCGCCGATGAACAGGCGCTGAGGATCTTGACTTGCCATCTCCCAGGCGGGCAGGAAGCCGCCGCCGATGGCGGCGCCCACACCGACGACGACCGCCAGTGCGATCAGCCCAGGAGGAATGGTCACCGTCTCGATTTCCCGCAGAAAGTAGAGATTGGTCAGGGTGGCGCTGAGTGTGTCCAACTGGCCCAGGGCGGCCCCGATGCCGACCGGTATTCCCAGGCAGGTCCCCACGACACCCAGTACTGAGACCTCCAGCAGGATGGCCCCCAGGATCTGTCCGCGGGTGGCGCCGAGACTGCGGAAGAGACCGAGTTCGCTACGGCGGCGCGTGAGAGTGACCTGCGTACTGCTCCAGACCAGGATCAGGGCCACGAAGAGTCCGATCCAACTGAGAACGATCAGGTTCAGGCGGAAGGCGGACAGCAGGCCTTCGGCGCTGCGCTGGGCATCGGCCGGTGCTTGGACCGTGACAGCGGGACCGAGTCGCTGCTGCAGGGTCCGCATGATCTGCGACGGATCTTCGTCCGCATCGACGTCGATGTAGATGGTGCCGATCTTTCCTTGCTGATCGAAGAGGCCCTGCACCTGGGCCAGGTCCATGACCGCGAGTCTGGTGCCGGCCAGCGGCAGGTGCTGAGAAAAGTCGATGCCGGCGCCGATCGTCAGGCGTCGGGTCATCGACCCCAGGCTGACGTCGAAGCCCTCGCCCACAGACCAACCCATCTCGGTCATGAAGGCTTCGCTGAGTGCGCACCAACCCATCTGGGACCAGGCGTCCGGCAGGCTTGGGAGGCCCTCTTCCCAGAGCAGTCCCTGGGCCGAGAGCAGATCGATGCCCAGAATCTCAAGATAGGTGTGGGGTCGACTCATCAGTGCCACGTGAAAGCGGCGGACCGGCCAGGCGCGATGAATGCCCGGATGACGCAGGACCTGGGAGAGCGTCTCTTCCGGCAGTTGGGCCGTCGGGCCCACGACCAGGAGGTCGGCGCTGCCGCTGAGGACGTTGGCTCCGGCCCGCGATGCAGCCAAGGCGCTCTCGCTGAGGATCTGGATGGCGAGGACCGAGGCGACACCCAGTGCTACTCCCACCAGCGTGAGCGCGTAGATGCCGGGCGTCTGGCGGATGTGGCCCCAGGAGGATTTCAGGAACCAGCCCGTCATGCCGTTTCCAGGAGGCCGCTGCGCAGGTGCCAGGTCTCGTCGGCGCGGCGGGCGATCTCTTCGCTATGTGTCACCACCATCAGGGCCATGGACGCCTCGGCGGCCAGGTCATAGACCAGGTCCATCACTTCGGCGCTGCTCTGGTCATCCAGGTTGCCCGTGGGTTCGTCGGCCAGCAGGAGTTGAGGTGACATGAGCAGGGCGCGACAGATCGCCACGCGCTGCATCTCCCCCCCGCTGAGGTGCCGGACCAGGTCTCTACCTCGTTTCTCCAGCCGCACCTGTCGCAGCAGTTGCTCCGCCCGCTTCGCATAGTCACGACGTTTTCCTCCGGCAATGTAGGCGGGCAGCAGGACATTGTCTTCGATGCTTAGATGGCCGAGCAGATGAAAGAACTGAAAGATCTGTCCGATGCTTTGGCGCCG
>JADFHU010000545.1 GCA_022567055.1 Planctomycetota bacterium | reverse complement strand
GCGTTTGGTGAGGGAGGTTGAGGTTTTCGCGGTTGCAATGTGAGGATGACATGCTCCATTACAGCATCGCGATCCTTTGGGGCAATCTCTACGAACTTAACACCTACTTCAATGGCACGCTTTCGTTCGGTCTTGCCTATTGTTTCGTACTGTTCACTCCATATAACTTCGCCTATAAAATTAACCGGCTGTTCGCGCCCGGGAAGTTTCATAGACACCTGGAGGCGATCACCGGGTTTAAGCACTTCATTGGCAAAAAAGCAGATCCCTCCGCCGCCGATATCCTTCGTAACACTTTGCTGCTGATTAGCTGTGGGCAAGTAGGTATAACTGACATCTAGCCGCGTATCTAGGCGTACGAACTGCCTGCGTTCGTCCATCAATGGCCTCCTTGGCAATATGGCTCAATGTTATCCTCATCCTGTGTGACTTCATTAAGTTCAGCGTTCTCATAAAGCGACATGGGAAGTTCCTGTAAGAAACGCGAGGGCTGCAATAGAAGTTGATTATTTCCGCGCAGGCTAAAATTCATCAATGGGTATGTTATATATAATTCCTCTTTAGCCCGTGCCGTTGCCACATAACGTATGCGACGCTCTTCTTCCTCGCCGTTAGTCTCCCTTAGGGCCATGCTGGAAGGAAATTCTCCATCGCACATACGAATGACAAAAACCACCTTCCACTCTAGTCCCTTAGCTTGATGCGCCGAACTAAGTACTAACCGCTCGTCATCTTCAATACCTGCGGATTCATCGAGCCGGCCAAGGAAGAATCTATCGCGGTCATCCGCCGAGCCGTCACACAGAAGCGCAAGGGACAGGTCAAGAAAGTGGTGGTGGCAGGATGTCTGTCCCAGCGAATAGGAGACGCCCTCTTTCAGGAAGTCCCCGGCATCGATGCCATCGTAGGGCTGGAGCAACGGGACAACATCAGCAATATCATTCTCGATTCCTTCGGCACCAGCCAACCCGGGGCCTACATGGAGCCCTTGCTGGGGCGCTCGAAGCACGAAATCGGCGATGACAGCACCCGCCTGCTCATTGGCCCGCGGCATTCGGCCTACCTGCGGATCAGCGAAGGCTGCAATCATACCTGCACATTTTGTACTATCCCTTCGATCCGGGGACCTTTTCGGAGTAAACCCCAGGCGCAAGCCGTGGAGGAGGCGCGAGAACTCGTTGAATCCGGCGTCGTCGAACTGAATATCGTCTCTCAGGATACCACCACCTACGAGCGAGATCTCAAACAGAGACACGGCTTGGCCCGCCTCCTAGAACAACTGGCCACCCTCGACCAGCTCGACTGGATTCGGCTGATGTACATCTATCCCGCCGGCGTCTCAGATCGCTTAATTGAAACCATCCAGTCGAGCGATAAGATCATCCCCTACCTCGACATGCCCACCCAACATGCCAACGACGGCGTCCTCAAGGCCATGAAACGAGCCGACACCCAGGCCCGACTCCGTGACCTCATCGAACGACTGCGGAGGGAGATTCCGGATATCGTGATACGGACCACGGTGATCGTGGGCTTTCCGGGAGAGACGGAGGAGGCATTCTCTGAATTGCTTGAGTTCATCAAGTGGGCTCAATACGATGCTTTGGGGGCCTTCCAATATTATCGGGAAAGAGGAACGCCTGCCGCTGCGATGGACAATCAGGTCCCTGCCTCCGTCAAGAAAGAGCGTCTGGAACGGCTGATGCTGGCCCAGCAGGAGATCGCCTTCGCCAAAAACAGCGCCCGAGTCGGCAGTCGCATCAGTTGCTTGATCGATACAATCAGCGAAGAGGGCACAGCCACGGCGCGGTACTACGGTCAGGCCCCAGATATTGACAGTGTTTGCCTCATACCCAACTGCACGGCACAGCCTGGCGAATTCGTCGAAGGCCGCGTGGTGGACTATGACCACTACGACCTGCTTGTCAAGCAGGACTGAGGCAACGTGGCAACGTGGCCATCCATGACACGGCACCTACCCAACATTCTGACCGTCGGACGCCTGGCACTCACAATTGTTTTTCTGGTGATTATTCTCTACAGCCCCTACAGCCCCAGCGCCGAAAAACGCGCTCTGCTCTTGGACATCGGCTTTGTCATCTTCGTGATCGCCGGTTTGACCGACATCGTCGACGGTTGGCTGGCCCGCAGACTGCAGGTCGCCACCCGATTCGGGAGGATCGTGGACCCGCTGGCCGACAAGGTGCTCGTCTGCGGCGCATTTGTCTGCTTTGCGATCGTCGGTGTGCCCCTGTTATTCAATCTCTCCGAAAGGGCCCACGGAATCCTCCACTGGGGTGTGGCGGGCATCTTGATTGCGCGTGAGGCCTATGTCACGGTCCTGCGACAGCGGGCGGAAGCACAGGGATTCAACTTTGCCGCAACCGCCTCCGGCAAGCTCAAGATGTTCTTCCAGGCCTTCGCCATTGGCACCGTGATCGTCAAAATGGGCCACCTGCAGAACACCCCCTGGGCGTACTGGTTCACCTCGGTCGTCTACACCGCCATGGTCGGATCCACCATCATCTCCGGCATACGCTCTACGCAACGCAAGCTAGAGAGAGACGCCTAAAAAGATGCTCAAGGCCATCATCTTCGACTTCGACGGCGTCATTACGGACTCGGAGATCCTGCATTTCCGCACCTTTAACGAAGTCCTGGCGACATTCGGCTTTCAGATCAGCAAGCCCAACTACTATCAGCACTATCTGGGCTTAACCGACAAGGACTGTTTTCAAACCCTCATTGACGAAGGCCGTCTGCCCGTTGAAAAGAGCCATGTCCCAGAGTTGGTGGATCAGAAGAAGGAGATCTTTCAAAGACTCGCGGAGACAGAGGGGGCTCTTATCGAGGGCGTCCGGCCTTTCCTGGAAATGCTCGTGGCGCATCAGGTCCTTCTGGGTGTCTGTTCCGGCGCCCTGCTGGCCGAAATCGAGTATGTTCTGAACGAAGCCAACATTCGGCGACACTTCACGACGCTGGTCGCGGCCGACCACGTGTGTATCGGCAAACCCCATCCCGAGGGATATCGGCTGGCCCTTGCCCATCTCCACGAGTTTGATGGGCGAATCAACGCCAGCAATACCCTGGCGATCGAAGACGCCCGCTGGGGCCTGGCAGCCGCCCGAGCCGCGGGACTGCGGACCCTGGCGGTGACCAACTCCTATCCCGAGGACCAACTTAGCATGGCGGACAGCATCGTCGACCGCCTGGATGCCGTCACGATGGATGACTTGCACCAACTCTGTCAGTGAGACCAACTCTGTCAGTGAGAGCAGTGTGCAACCTCAATGCCCATCGACGGTCTTTTCCATCACGTAGTCATCCATCACAAATCCGCCTCCAATGTCCTCAGCCAGAGTATCACGGATGTGAAACCCGAGGCGGGTATACACGGAAATTGCCAGTGCATTGTGAATATTAACGCGCAGCCAGAGGCGGTTAAGCCCCTGCCGATGACAGTGGGATTCCAGACTGGCGCACTACACCAGCAAATCGATGGAACCGCTCCCGGCGAAAAGGGGCCTCGGCGCTTGCTCGTCTCCCACCGTGTGAGTCTCGGCGGCTAAGCCTTCCTCTGCGAAGTCAAAGGGTCCCTGTGAGGCGGCGTCCTGGTACTCTTGACGATCCCGGCGACTCTGGTGACTACTCGACGAATCGGATGAGGGTTCGTTCCAGGCGGAGTCTCTGGGCCCGGGATCGTTGCCATTATTGCTGAGGGTGACGTCGAGTCTCTTGATCTGCACACCGGAACTCTGCAGACTCTGCAGAATGCCCGGCAAGGCCCGCTCGATTTCCGCACGGGTCTGTTTCTGACTCACCTCCAACCGGCCAGAGAGGCTACCATTCTCCTCTTCCAGCGTGACGACGACGCGGCCCAATTCTGCCGGGTGCAAGGCAATCGTCAGACGTCTCTGCCCGTGCTGGACCGAACTGTGGATCGACTCCATGATCTGCTTGGAGACGCTGGCAGAGTTGTCTTTCGTGGAGAGGGCCTCCAACTGCAGGTCGGTCCCCTTGACCGGTACGGCCCTTGTGAGAGGCATCTCGCCGAGAGGTGCATCCACCGGCGCCGGCGGCGACACCAGAGCACTGCCCGGAGTCGCTGCCAAGCCGATCTTTGGCAAGACACTAGATTGCTCGCCGCCAGATGAGAGAGTTGGCGTCACGGCCGTCGGAGAGGGGGCAAGTTTCGATCGCTTCCCCGACAAATAGCTCTGGGCGCTGCCGGAACGGGTGACCCACAGCTCGCTCTTGCGAGCGGGAAGGTCTTCCAAAACCTCGTGGGACTTACCTTTATTTGCCTCTCCCAGGTCATCCGGCTGTTGTTTGACGGGTGCAGCCACTTGATGGGGCTGGGGCAGTGTCTGAAGTTTAAGGCCTTCCAGATCAAGTCGCCCCCTGCCTGACAAGGTGGATGGGGTCTGGCCCATTGCCGGTTTCTCGCCATCCGCGGGTGG
>JADFHU010000544.1 GCA_022567055.1 Planctomycetota bacterium | reverse complement strand
GACCATGAGAATTGCATCTCTCTGGCAAACTCGTATGAGCTGATCGCACGGAACAAAGATCTAGGGATGACCGAAGAGGAGCAGCTAAATCTCCTGGGCGATCCTGGGGAATCCAAGGAAGATCGGCACGGTCATGCGATCATGGTGAACGCTATCTCCGTTGCAGCCGCCTTTCCCGACAAGACTTCACTGCAAATTCGAAGTCTGGTTCTCGAAGACTGCACCGTGAATGAAGACGGGCAGGCGAGCCTAAACAAGTTTTGGCCTTGGACTCACTAGTCCACCACCATCTTCTTCCCTTTCGTCGTGACCGGTTCTGGCGGTGCTCTTTCCTGTCGTCCTGGTCTCGGTTACGTCCGCGCAGCATGAAGCGGAGGATGATAGTATCACGGAGTCGACCGCCTGGACCGTGATGCGTCAGTTGAATAGTCCGCCCCTGCTTCTGGGCCTCACGCAACAATTCGCCAAGATACTCGATCCCAAGCGACTGGGCGATCCGGCCTGGCAGAGTGATCACACGGGTGCGTCACTTACGCTAAGGGTCGAGGTCGAGAATGCCCTGGAGGGAGGCATTCTCATTGGCCTCTTTAAGGAAGCGACCTGGCGAAACGAACCCGTGGCCGTCAGACGTCTGTCGGGCCCGGGCCTGCATCAGCTTGAGGGACTGCCCAGAGGACGATTTCAAGTCGCTGCGATGATGGGCACGCCGCTCGTCCCGCTAGCCCTGGGCGTGCAGAAGCAATGGCCCCAACCCGTGACCCTGGAAAAAGGCGGGCACACAGAGGCGCAGGTGTTGATATCTGAAGCGTTTCAAGCCAGGGCCGCTGGCGAGTGGAACAGCGACGTTGCCAGTCACTATCTTGGACAATGGCGGGACATGGAGAGTGACAACCTACTACAGGGGCAGCTGAAGGATCCGAAGGGCGCACCCATTCCCTTCGGCATGATCTTGGTGCGCGAATATAACCCTGGGGCACGCAGTTTCGCGGCGCCCAATCTTGGCACGAGTGAAAAAGGCCTGTTTCGGTATGACGGCATGAGTTGGCCCTACCGCCTCTATGCCGAATGGCGCGAGTCGCTGCCCTCGGTCTATGGCATGCGACAGCAGCAGGTCTTCTTCAACCAAGTATTGGAGGGGCCGAAGACCGTTGATTTTGAATTCAAACCTTTTCCGACCGGCACTGCGTCAGTGAAGGGCCGTGTCGTCGATCAAAAAGGCCAGCCGGTCCGGGGATTCTTCATGCGGGTTCGATGGGGCACGCGGGATGAACAGAACCACCTCTACGAAAATCCAGATGGCCACTCTCATTCCACCTATAGCATCAAGATCCCATTTCTCTCTAAGGATGGATCATTCGAACTTAAGGGCCTCGCTGCAGGTCACGTCACAGTCAATCCTTTACCCTTCGAGAATGGCAGATATGAGCGTGAATGGGGTAAAGAAGTGGAGCTGCGGGAAGGTCAAGTCACAGAGGTGCTGCATGAACTACAGGGCAAGCAGGTCTTCTACGGCCGTGTCCTCTTTGAAGACGGCAGCCCTGGTGTCATGATGCCCTCTCCATGGCGGGGTGCCAAGACCACGATTTTTCTCCCCACGGGACGTCGCTCCAGAGGTCTCGCCCAAGTGGATCAGAAAGGTGAGTTCACGATCTTCTTGGATGGAAGTGAAGTCGAATCGCTTCAGTCAGGTTCAAAGCACTTGAGAATCAACCTGCCGTCACACCGGGAGCGTCGCAGCATCGGTGCCGGAGAGTACCCCTTCGACCAACTCTCCCAGGACAAATCGACGGCCGGTGATGTGAGAATCTCCCGCCCTGATCCGCCCGTCACCTTGCCACCTGAACTGCGTTCGGGTGCACCCTTGCCTCCAGGGTGGCGGCTGGAGTATCAGGAGCACCGCCGGCGTCTTAGAGACAGCCGAGCGGCCATTCTCGATATCGTCCCTGAGATGAGCGAAGGGGCAGAGGCCGACGCGGCTTTTTCCCTCGACATGTACACCCTCAAAGGCATGCCCTCGGAGCGCATCGCTGTGCGGGACGGACGCACGATGACCATCATCCAACAAAGCGATGTTTTCCTGGCAACTTTGACGCCGAAAGATAACTCAGATCCTACCCAAATGGATCCCTCTGCTGGACCCTACCTTCTGGATCTGTCTAGGCCGGGGAGGTATACCTTGACCTTGGTCAAGCCAGCGCTCGAGGGAGAGGGAGAGGGAGAGGTGGATATTTCCGATACAGTGCCCCCTGGCCGCCTGCGTGAATTCGACGTTGTTTCCAAACTGGGCCAGGCCGTCGTCGGCGCCGAGGTCTATGTATGCATGCAAGCCGATATGCGGCAGGAGGCCAATGCTCGCATCCTTGCTCGCGGTAGGACCGATGATGTTGGAAAGTATCGTTTTGTACTCCCTAAAACCAGGGAGAAGGAAATCTCTTACGCCATCGTGATCGTGAGAGCGGATGGAGGCCGTTTCGGTTTTGGGAGATTCGTGGACGGGGATTTGCGTCCCTCAAAAATCGTGGTGGACTCTGAAAGTGCCCCCGTTAAGCTCCGCATGATTGACCGAGACGGCGAACCGATTCAAGGCATCCGCATGAGAGTGGTGAGCATCACGCACCATCCCGCCTTTATGGGTGATCCACCCCTCATGCCTGGTGACTTCTGGAACGCGATGACCGACGCCGACGGGCGTTGCGTGATCGATCAGGTCCCAAAGGGAATGGCCATCTATGTCGACCATGACGATCCGCGATTTTCTCAGGTTCCCGGCCGTCACGCAGCGATAAAGTTCGGCCGCACGCCGGGAAGTGCCGAAGATGAAATTCGCCTCTTACCGGCCTCCGTCATTCGGGGGCGGGTCATGCTGGCTGACGGCCAGCCGGTGCCGAATGTGATTGTGACCGCCCTGGAGCACTACCATTACGTTCAGGGTGGCGCCAGCAGCGCGGCACTGACCGACCGAGAGGGCCGTTTTCAGTTAAGTCGATTGTTGCCCGCAAGCTACGACCTCAGGGTGTCGCCGGGTGAGGCCTTGAAGGGGGACTGGGTGGCCGATTTGCGTGCCGTCACATTGGATGAGGGCCAGGTGTTGGAGGATCAAGATCTGCATCTTGCCAAAGGTGTATTGGTCACCGGTCGCGTGATGATCGCAGACGACGGCGAGGGCCTGGAAGGGATTATGATTGGCGGGACTACCGTGGATAAGTCTTCGCCCCTGCACCAATGGTGGGCCGAGACCGATGCGAATGGTGTATACATGATGCGACTCCCGCTGGGCCGTCGCAAAGTCTATTTCGGCCAGGGTTCAGCGCCGGAGGGTTTGATGATGCCCGAGCGCAAGGAAGTGGATGTTGTCGCGTGGGACGAAAATCCGGTGATGATTGATTTTCCACTGAAGCGCCTACGCGGGGCTGACATGGTTTCTGGCATCGTTCTCAGTGCCTCCGGCGAGCCAGTTGCAGAGGCGGTCGTCAGATTCGCCAATACCTGGTGGGATTGGTTGCCCGCAGCCGTCACAAACGAGGCGGGCGAGTTTCAAATGACCTATCCCAAGACTCGAAAATCCACCAAAACCAGAGGCAACTTTTCGTGCTTTCTTTATGCTGAGCATGCCGGAGGAGTCTCGCCCTTAGTCGGCGTCAAACGGGAGGACCACGTGACTCTGCAGCTAATCGAGGAGGATCAGCTTGCCAACTTCCAGGGACGCGTGATGGACGAGTCTGGCAACCCGGTCAAAGGCGCATCGATTCAGTGGGGCCATTCGGAGTTGATGAACGATTTCTGGTTCAGGCGCATGGCCCTCTCTGATGCGCAGGGCAGATTCGAATTTAAAGGTCTCTTGGCAAATGAACCGGTCTATTTCAGCGTATACAATGACACACGTTTTTCCGCCAGGCACCCGGTGGTTCAAGCCAATGTCGGCGAAACGGTGATTCTCTCTGATATGGTTGTGCCGCTTGAAAACTCGAAGCCTTGAGTTGAGGACGATAGCATGTATCATGATGTAGTCGAAATGATATGCCTGGATGATTTCAAACTGAGCCTGACCTTTGATGATGGCAAAACGGGAATTTTAGACTGCAAGCCCCTCATCGCAAAGGGAGGGGTCTTTGCGAAGTTGAGTGATCCCAACGTGTTCAGGAAGGCGGGCATCAATCGTGACCTTGGGGTTGTCACCTGGGAAGACGAAGTCGATATTGCGCCTGAAACGGTCTACAGCCTGGCCACCGGCTCTCCGCTGCCCGACTGGATGGAGAAGAGCGAGTCAATTTCTTGAGTTGCTAAAACGCGAGGTCCAGCGTCACCGGAAAGTGATCGGAGGCCGTTGTGAATGTCTTGCGATGCGGCTTTAACGCGTCGTCCTGGTATGGATTCCAGACTCTTCCGGGATTTTCGCCCTCAGCGGGCAGGTTCGCTGACGCCAGGATGTGATCGATTAGCACGTTTACGTAGGTCTCGGTGATA
>JADFHU010000543.1 GCA_022567055.1 Planctomycetota bacterium | reverse complement strand
TTTGCCGAGAAGGTATGAGCCTTTGTATAAGTAGCATACTCACTCGGCAGGGCTATTTGGTTTCGGCCCTTATACTGTTCGCCTTCGAGAAGGAGTTCATACTCATAGTCGACGACGATAGTCGTCCTATCCCTTTGTACGGTACTTAGAACGCTGGTCTCATAAGTGTAGCTTTCTCCTTGGATTGAGATCGTTGCCAATTCACCTGAGTAATTTATCACTTGAGGCGCAGAGAGTATCTTAGCATTTGGAAGTTCTTTGAAGGCATCCTTGAATGCCATCAAAGCGCTTGGTGAAATGTAACCTAACGAATCGGGTAGCTGTTCAATCAGAGGGAAGTTGTCGGGGGCAATAAGATAATACACTTTAGTCAATATCGTCTGAGGCACAGAATAGCTGGTGCCCGTCTTCGTGATAAACCGTATGACACCATTGGGGTAATAAGGCTTGACTTTCGTCGGGATGGTAATCAAAAACCTTCCCGAGACCCCTCCCGGGTCTTTGACGGGGCTGGTTAGGACGTCAAAGTGATCCCCTTTGTTCTCCATAGAAATAATTTTTAGGTGGTCAAGTCCCGCATAGACCCGCAATCGCTGAGCTTGTTTCTGTAACGACTCTGTCGCCGCGGCCTCATTCGCATCGGGAGACCTATTCACACACATATTGTGAGCGATCATCTCGAACGCCCTGGTGTCATTGTCGACGATGGCATTGATCCACTCATTAAACCTCGCCGTAACATCATCACTGGCAGGTCGGTGTCGCCGGTCTTTGGCGGCGAAGCCAACGGTGGTTGGAATGGCAATAGCAGCGATCAAGATGACGCTAAGAATTGCTGCCAACCAAGCGGGTCGTCGATGCGCCTGTTTATCCACACTAACCAAGCGTTCAATGCGCTGGACTAGGCTTGAGCCATTGGCCGCCATGGCCATGTCGATCTGCCGCGTTCGAATCTTGGCCATGTTCGTCAATGCCTTGGCATATTGGACGGGATTATTGAAAGCGTTTACCACCATATCATCGCAGCAATTCTCTCGCTCCCGGCGAATGGTGTGTGAGAGCCACCAAATGGCAGGATGATAGAATCCGAGGGTCTCGATGGCCGTCTGGAAGAGATTGATGAGATAGTCGTGTCGCTTGATGTGAGCGAGTTCATGGGCGATGATGACTTCAATCTGGTCGAGACTCAAGCCGGTTAACGCACTCGCCGGCAGCAGAATCACCGGCTTAAGGTGACCGATGGCGGTCGGGACCTGCACCAAACCCGATTCAAAGATCTTGAATGCCTTGTGGATGCCCAAGCGTTGGGCTAGGTCTAGGGCGCATTGCTCCAATGCTGGGGAGATCGGTTGGGTGAGCTGCTGTCTTATCCTGCGCAATTGAGTCCAGCCGCCGAGATGCATGAGGCTTATGCCAAACACACCCACTAGCCAACCCACTACGACGTAGGGTAGGGCCGGCTCAGCCAGGCTGATACAGCGTTTTCGAAACATGGGCCACGAAAAGGTTGGCGGCCTGTGGGCCGATGCCGATTGAATCTCAGATGACTTGATCGCTTCTAAGGGCATCTCGGCTTGCACAAGGCTCAGCGCCGGTTGGTATCCTGCCTTGGGCAGGGGTTTAGAGACACTAACTTGTGTGAAGGTGATCGCTCCCAGCACCACGACAAGCCCAAGGGAGAGAGAGGCGATGGCATAGCGCATCGAGGCCGCCTGTTTCTTGATGCATTTCAGGATCACCGCAACGATCAGAGCCACCAGCGTTGCTTGCCAGAAAACATGAAACAGGGTCCATCCGAGTCGCAGGACCAAGGGCTGTGATGCAAACTGCTCTAGAACGTTCATTTTTGCTTTTCCTCCATTCGCTCGATGAGTTCCCGTATCTTGCCAAGGTCTCGCTTGGAGATCTTTTTTGCGGACAAGGCCCGCATGACTAGTTTTTCCGTGGACCCACTGAACACACGCTCCAGCAGGTTGCCCACCAATTGCTTCTGTGTGCTTTCCTCCGACACGGCGGCCGTAAAGAGGTGTTTAAACTGTGAGTCGTCCCGAGACAGTAGGCCTTTGTCCACCATGATCTGCATGAGCTTCAAGGTCGTCGTGTAGCCTGTCTCTTGGCGGGCGTTCATGACCTCATTGACTTGACGAACCGTGCTGGGGCCTCCTTGCCAGAGGATTTTCAGGATCTCTATTTCTCTCTCTGTGGGCCCTGATTGCTTCTTTCTGGTCATTTGACTCCCTTTGCACATTGATCCATATTCTAAGCTATC
This sequence comes from Planctomycetota bacterium, assembly GCA_022567055.1. GTDB lineage: Bacteria > Planctomycetota > Phycisphaerae > Sedimentisphaerales > Anaerobacaceae > JAIPFM01. The sequence continues at coordinate 2,200 of JADFHU010000543.1, read as the reverse complement.
GTCATTTTACGAACTTGTTCGTAGAAATAAACGAAAAAATTCGTAAAGATGAACAAAGAGTGCCTATAGAAAGGGTAGATTCAATTTAGCACAGCGACCAAATCGCGGCTTTCCCCACTTTTGGCCAAGAGTACGAGTACAATTCCTACGTCGAGTCGTGTAGCCCGGAATTGAACCAGGCCGTTTTTTGCCAGAATTTTGACAGCTAGGAGCCCCGCTGATATGATAGAGTGCCTCGGTTCTTATGACTTCTGGGGCGATTCAGGCACTGCCTCTGTCCCGGAGGACACAATCTTGGAGACAGGGAGATGATAAGGGTGAGAAAGATCCTGTCGTGGCTGATCTTGAGCTGCTGCGTTTCAGACGCGGTGGCAAGCGCTCAGGTTGAACGCGTCTTACGCTTTCCCAGCACCTATGCCGCGGGTAAGGTCTACTGCAAGGACAGATCTCAGCAACACCATACGCTCCATTTCGATCATCGCGAGGATGGCGTGACATGGCGATTTCTCTCGGTTGCCCAGGGTCGCGTAGTCATCCCCACCGGCCAAGATGTCTATCTGCAGCTCCATTTACCTGGCCTACGCCATCCCTATGCCTTCGATTTTTTGGGCCGGTTTGAACCCGACGCCCTCTTCATGCTCTCCTCGGTGAATGAGGCCTGTATCCCGAGAATTATTCACCTCCAGGGACTGCGCTGGATTCACTTTTCACCCGGCGTCGCACCCGCGGCACTGGGAAGCGTAGCCCGGCTGAAGGGGCTAGAGCGTGTCTATCTGCCGGCGGGCATTACGGACTCGGGATTGGCGGAGATCGCGAAGTGCCGGGGGCTGAAGGGACTCTACTTCGACAAAAACTGGGTGACGGGCGCAGGAATCGCCCACTTGGCGCTACTCACCGATCTGGAAGAGCTGGAACTGGGCGGGGAGTTTATGGGGGATGAGGCTCTGAAAGTCCTCTCCGAGCTGGATCACTTGCGCTACCTCAGTCTCTGGGGTTCCTTCTCCGATGAGGCCCTACAGTACCTCTCCTTCGGCCCCGCCTTGGAAACGGTCCGGATCAACATCACCACCCACAAAGACGGCGATGGCGTGTGGGGCATCACCGATGAGGGGTTGCGCCACCTGGCACTCAGCCTGACGATCAAAGACATTTCATTGGGGCGCGCCGGTCTCGTGACGGGCGGGGGCCTGCGTCACCTACGGGGCATGGCTCAGCTCAGGAAGTTGGACATCAGCGCTACGGCAGTCAACGATGCGGACCTGGCCCAGCTGGCGGCCTTTTCCAGGCTCGAGTACCTGCACTTGCCCAATGCGGGCATCACGGACCGAGGCATACGTCACCTGCTGGCCTTGAAGAACCTGAGGGCGCTTTCGGTCGGATGTTCCCCGGAGTCGACCCTCTCGGACGAGGCCTTGAAGGTGATCGCCTGCATGGAAGACCTGGAAAGCCTGGCCATCGGCGGCAGCAAGCTCAGCAACCTAGGGCTGGGGCTGATTGGCACCTTGACCCGCCTTTGCGACCTAAGGGTGGGCACCGGCGTGCCGGTCTCCGATCGGGGTATCGAACACTTGAATCGCCTTACCGATCTACGATCGCTTACCTTTCTAGCGGACACCATCGTGCCGCTGAAGGCACTTTCCGGCTTGAAGCTGAAGAAGCTCGAACGTCTGGAGTGTGCGAGGCTGGTTCGGAATAGTCCGACAATGCGCCTTTCCGACCTCGTCAATCTGCAGCAGCTAAACTTGGCGTCTGCTGCCAATCCGCCGGGCGTGCATGGTTTCAGGGATCAGGATTTGTACTGTCTCCGCTCGCTTGAGAAACTCCGAGTCCTGGAATTGCAGGGCCCGGGCATCACCGACGAGGGGATCAGGCACTTGGCGGACCTGAACAATCTGGAAGTCCTGACGCTGGGCGGCAGCGACCGGATCACGGATGCAGGACTGGCCTTGCTGCCCGGCGCCAAGCTGCAGCATCTCACCATCGAAGACAGCCGGATTCGAGATCGGGGACTAAAGGCGTTGTACCGACACCGTGCTCTGAGCACCCTGCGGATTTCTTCGCCGGTCATCGACGGTCGTGCCGCGGCCAGCGAGCTTAACAGAAAACTGCCCCTGTTGACCCAGTTGCGGATAAACTAGGATCTGTCTGAAAACTCCGTCGTCGGCCCGCCTGCCCCGAGCTTGTCGAGGGGAGAGCGAGC
>JADFHU010000033.1 GCA_022567055.1 Planctomycetota bacterium | reverse complement strand
CTCCATCAACCGTCCTCGGACGGCCTGCTTCGCCTTCCTTGCCAGTCGCAGAAACGCTCGTTTTCGGTGCTACGATTCATTTTGATAGGCACTCTTAGGCGACACAAAGCATCGAAAGCAAGCGTCAGATGAAAAAGCTCGTGAGCCACGGTAACTTCATCATTGGACATTCCTTGTTCGATATTCTGCGGTTAGTTTCTGTTCGAAATGATCGGTGAACGGTTACGAAAAACGTTTACTCCTCCAGGATGCTGCCGTTCCTCGTCACGCGGTGGACCTTGTCGTAACCTCGGGGTTCCTGCCGCTGAAAGTACCGCTGCCGAAAGCGATCATTAAACTCTTTCTGCAGCGCGCCCTTGATCTTCAGCTTGACCCAATCGGTCAACTCATCACCCGCATAGTTCGAGATTTGGATGCGGGTGGGAATCTGGAATTCACCGGCGAGGACTTCGTAGTCTGCTAACTCTACCAGCACCAACAATTCGCCAAAACGGTCGAAGTACTCGATTTTCCTGGGCAAGTAGTCACAGGTGTAGAGGTGGAGCCGGCGCAGAATGGCGTCCCGATCGTCCACCAGACTGAGCACGTCATAGGCCCCCGAGTTCGAGAGGAACCAGCGGTCCGGATTTCCCAAGTCCAGCAGCCCCAGGGCCTCAAGCACCACCTGGGGACTGATCTGAAGCTGTTCTGTACCAGCAACCTCCGACCACTTGCCCCACCAGTAGCTGTTGATATCCGGCCTGATCGAGAGCCAGAACTCCTCCTGATTGGACCCCATCGAAATCACCCCCTTGGGGCCAGGCGTGGCCTGTCCCCGCATGTAGACATTGTGAGGAGGCTCCAGCCAGATTTTCATCGGGAGAGGTGATTCACGTCGCTTTTTCTTGTCGTCCAAATAACCTATGCGTGTCTGCACACTGTTGATATAAAGAGGATGGGCACGGTCCAGACGCGCTTGAAGGGTCGCAATCGCCTCGGCACTCGTTGCCTTGCCCGGGCAGATCTGTTGCGGCTTGGTGAGCTGCGCACACCCTCCCAAACAAAAGCAAAGACCTGCCGCGAAGATAAAGAGCCTGCGCGTCTTCAGAAGAGCGACCCACGACGATTCCCTACAGTTCGGCATTGAGTACCTGCCCCATCTGTTCGGAGAGCCGCTCGATCTGATCTTCATCCAGATGAGGGTTGACGACCTCCACCATGCGCTTCTCGCCGGTCACCTTGAGCGTCCAGGTCTCTTGACCATCGACAGTGACCGAGGAGTCATACTTCAGGCGTCTCTTTCGCATCAGAATCAAAGTGAGTACAAAACGAAAATTGACCCGTTCCTGCTCTGTCTCCTCGGCCAATCGGTCGAAGAAGGCCAAAAGCATGTCGTCACTCACGAACAACTGCTTTTTCTGATTCGGATGGGGTAACCTCGCCCGCCAATAACAATAGACCTCCGGCTTCTCTGTTCGCCAGAACTCGGGCGAAAAATCCTGCCGCTGAAGCCCCTGCTCCGTTTCCACCAGCGCACCGAAGTACTCCGAGCCAAACTCGATCGCCCGCCCCGTGCCGGAGCACTCCCCCAGTGGTTTTACAATTTCCCAATCGGACATGCTGTCAGCTTTAGAGCCCCCAACAAAATGGGTCTGCATTCAAACGGCTCATTCTGTGTCTGGACAGCGTCAGGCTCCATCGACCGTCCTCGGACGGCCTGCTTCGCCTTCCTTGCCAGACACAGAAACGCTCGTTTTCGGTGCGACGATTCATTTTGTTAGGCGCTCTTAGTTTCTTTCTGAAAACTCCCTAGTCGCCCCTCCCTGCCAAATACGCCTGGCCGAGTGTACCCGATTCGGCATGAGCGGCCAAATCATTCTTTGATGGCTGGCTCACAACAGCCCGTACCCAGCTCAAGCCAGGGGTCAAGCCCCTGAACGGTTTTCGGTCCAATACCCTTTATTCTTGCCAGGTCCGAGGCTTCACGGAAGGCGTGCCGTCCGGGACGTCTCTGCTGCTGCGTTTGGCGAAAATCGATGATCGCCTGAACGCGAGCAGGGCCGATACCCGGCAGCCGAATCAAACTCCCCACCGGAGCATGATTCGGGTTTATGGTTTGGGGCATCGCCACGTTGGACACCGGATGGACTGAAACCTCCGCGCAGAGGAACCAGCCACTCAGGGTAAGGCTTCCCAGGAGGGCGATCACAAACGCACTGGTCTGTTCTGCGAACTGGTTCACGCCTAGCTCTGCACCAGTTCCCTGAGACGCCGCAGCACTCGATAGCCCTCTTTGGGTTCGTAGTCCTGCTGGACCAGGCCGCTGTTGGCAATGACACTTTGATCATGATCGACCAAATTGCCGTAGACCACCGACTCGACCGAGGGCTTGCTGAGACTGAGGGTATAAAACTGTTCTAACCAGAGGGCCTGACGTTTAGCATCCCACGCTTTGTGCCAAACACCGGCAAGCCGACCATCAAAATCCCCTTCACCATGGGCACTCGGGATCTCGACACCCGTGACGTATAGGGCCTTGCCCATGAGCGAAAAATAGTCGAGTCGAGTCGAAATCTGCATCATGTCCCGAATATGCATGCCCGTCTCATTCTTGCCAAAAGCCAGACGCAGCGCAAAGGCTTCGAAGGCAATACCGCTCTGCAAGACCATGTCCATATAGGCCACCGGGCCGATGCAGTTCGACGTTGTCGCACAGTGCTCGCCCCACGGATCTATCACTTCAACAAGTCTGAAGGCCTTGGCATGGGTTGTCTTTGCTGCGAGCGTGGCGGCCCGAGTCATCTCCAAGACCTGTTCCACCGTGAAGCCAAAATGATTGGCCGCATTGAGCCCACTGATCACAAACCAACGCGTGATCTGACCTCGATAGCGTGAGACCACCTCCGTAACGAAACGATAGGCCAACTCGCGAATTCTTTCAAAACTAGCGCGCCCCTCCAAGAGCCAGGCTGGCAGCGCCTCTTTTGAAAAACACAGCAAGGGTCCCGCCCCTAGCAACAGGTTCTTCTCGGACAGGACATCGATGCACTTGTTCAACTCCGAAAAGTCACATACTCCGTCGCTCTTTTCGATGTCCGCCCAGCGAATCGGCACATAAGCGAATCTAGCCAATTGAGACAGGCGGTCCACGTAGGTGTCGTTGCTTACCATGATGGGGTTGACACTGACACCGAGACAGGTTCTCCCAAATCCCTCCGCCTCTCTGCGAATTTTGAACAGGGACTCTGCCTGACAAACCGCCAGTTTTTCAGAGAAAATCATTGCCCGGCGCATGGCGTTGTCGGCCAGCAGCGAGGCTTTGGCGGGCTCACCGATGTTCTGAATGGCTTTGACGAAGAGATCGTGCGCTTGCTTGGATACTTCTTCGAGTTCGGCGGCTCCTTCGAAAAGCGACCACTCCTGACGCCGGTCGATGGTCTGCATGAGGCGCGCCCGTAAGATTTCTACGTTCAAGCAGTAGGGAGCGTCTCTCTCAGGCAGACAGGTCGTGGACAGTAAGACCCGTCCAAACCCTTCGACAGGCCAGAGGAGAGCCAGACCGGCCGTGTCGCTGTTTGGCTTCTGGCACTCGATGATGCCGTCGCTGAAGGTGATTTTCGTCCTGCGAAGACTGGCGCCGTCAGTGCCGAACATGGAGGCGCCGCAAACCCTAAATTTCTGGACGGGTTGGCCGTTGGCAAATACCTGGAATTTCACCTTGTCCCTCAAATGACAACCGGCCTTTACCCTCCCAAGGGGGTCACTCGGTACTGACCGGGCTTATTCATAGCTTAGTGACAAACCGTCTATTATAGCAAGGGAGGTCCTCAAAGCAACTCTAACTTCTTCGCTCCAAGAGGGCATAGAGGTCTGCGAAGGGAAACGCCGCGCCGGGACACTGCGTCACGCGAGCCCCGGGAGTCGTGTTGTGGCCATAGATGAGATCGGAAGAGATGCGATAGCGAGCACACAGGAAGCTCACAAGTTTCGCGAGCGATACCACCTGCTGACGGGTGGGCGGAGCATGGTCGAAGTCACCCACAAGACAGATGCCAATGGTGTGCTCATTGGCCCAGTTGCCGGGTGTTTTGCAATGGGCTCCCACCTTCTGCTGATCCCAGCGGAAGGTGACTTCAATCCGCCCATCACCGCTATCGGTCCCGTTGCCAATGACGAAGTCATATCCGACCCCCTCCCAATGATTGCCCTCTCGATGCCAGCGATCAAAGATAGCCAGATTGCCGTTGGGCGTACCGGAGTGATGAACCACGATCGCCTCCCATCGTTTCTCCAAGGACCGAGGTGGGTACCAGTTTGCGGGGACATTCATTCGCGGGTGTTTTTGGGGCGGGCGAGGCGTTACCGGAATCTGCACTCTCGGTCGAGGCGCGGGCGGCAGCGGCATAACCGTCGGGCTATACACGACCCTGGGAACGGGTGTTGCTTGCGACAAGCAGCCGGCAAGCGGTAAAACGCATGCCGTAGCGGCCGCTACTAGGAGGACCCAAGGGAGAGGGGTCAGACAGAGCCTAATTCGTCGGCTTCCGGTTGTACTTGGCCATGAACACGCAGTTTCCGCTGTCATTATACTCCATTACATCCATATAGGCGCCGATCAGGAGCAACCCCCGACCCTCCGGGCGAAACAAGTTGTCTCCTACGCGAGGATCAGGTATGTTGGAAGGATCGAATCCGTCACCTTCATCGGTAATGGCGATCTCCACCTTTCCTCTATCGATGGTATAGTCGACCTTGACCGTTTTAGTGGGATCCATCTTGTTGCCATGCTTCACGGCATTGAGGAATGCCTCTTCAAGAGCCAAGTGTACGCCAAAAACGTCATCTTCACTGAAGCTGAAGGCCTTGAGTTCGGTTAGAATCTGCTGACAGATGTCCTCCAATGCCGACGGTCTGCTTTCCAAGACGACGGAGCAGCTTGCCGGCGTTTCTGGAGTCATCAGCAGGTGCCCTCAGGCCAAATCGGCCAAGGCGTTTTCAACGTCATCGGAGATCTCAAACACCTTGTTCAGTTGCGTGATCTTGAACACCTCATAGATCTTGGGACTAATACTACAGAGTGTTAGCTTGCCATTTCGTTCCTGGATTCGTTTGCTGAGCCGAATCAGTAGGCCCAATACGGCGGATGACAAGAATTCCACGTTGCAGAAGTCTAAAACCAGGCGGATGTCATCCATCTGGTCCAGCACCGAATTGAGGGACTCCTGCAGGCCGCGGATGTCTTGTTCTTCCAAGATCTTCCGATCGATAAACGTGACCACGGTCGCGTGATCTGTATAGTCAACCTGCACGTTCGGTTTGATGTCGGCCATCGGGTTCTCCAACGCAGCTAAATGACACGATGGAAATTTTATGTGACGCGTGCGAGTCTGTCAAGCCTATTGCTCAGCGATTGTTAGTCACTGCTTGACGCTAGAGAGCGGCCAAGCCACCCCGGCACGTGGCTCGATTTTACATATTTTCCAGATAAGCCTTGCAATCTGGAGGTGCCCCAACCATAATGCCCGTTTGCGATTTCGTTGTCGTAAAAGAATATCATGTATAGCAGGATCTAGGAGATTATAAATGAGAGTCAGTCGTTCGACAGGATATGCTGTTTTGGCTGTGGGGTACATCGCTAAGACTCAGGGTAAAGGCGTCGTTCTTTCACAGAGGATTTCAAAAAAGTATGACATTCCCCTTGAATACCTTCTGAAAATCCTACAACAACTCGTGCGAGCCAACGTACTGCGCAGCAAGCGAGGTCCACGCGGCGGATTCTCCCTGGCCAAATCGCCGAACAAGATCAATATGCTGGAAGTCATTGAGGCCGTGGATGGCCCTATGAGCGGTGAACTGAACCTTGCCGAACAGGCAGGTGGCGAGAAGTTTGGCAAGAAGGCAGACAGGATGTATGAAAAGGCTGTTGCCTCCGCCAGAAGTGTGTTTGAGAAGGCTAAACTATCCGCACTGATTTCGGAAAAATAGGAAGGCTGCCGAAAGGTCCCGCCCACTCAAGATTGCAAAGAAACGGATGCATATCAGGGAATTCCAGCAATTCATTTCCGATGCCTACGACGAAACGGACCGCCGGAGAGGCCTGTCCAAAAACTTCATGTGGTTTATCGAAGAAGTCGGTGAACTCTCCAGTGCGTTGGCCTCTCAAGATAGAGAAAACCAGGCCGAAGAGTTCGCCGATTGCCTGGCCTGGCTTTGCACGCTGGCGAACCTAAGTGAAATCGACATCGAGAAGGCCATAGAGAAATACACGCGGAGAGAGGTCAAGGGATTCAAGCCGTCGTAGAACCAAACGGGCCCACCTCCAAAAGCGGCGCTCAACTCTCAGATTCAGGTGTTTTCTGCCACGGGAGACCCGACACGCCAAAGGCGAAAAGGTGTGTGACCAACACCCAGCCCACTCCCAAGATGAGTATGCCGGATATTGGGTATCCTTCATAGGGTGTGCGGAACTCTTGAATGAGACTGTGGACGATGGCAATGCCTAAGGCCACTGGTGTTATGAATCGCACGCTGTAGAGCCACAACTGCAAGACGACATACTTGAATAGCCTGTGCCGCGTACCACTGAGTCCCAAATTTGTCACGATATGTGACTTGAGTTGATCCGTGCGGTAGAGCCATCCGACAATCAAGGCCTCAATGATTCCCACTGTGATCAACCCGTAGTGATTCAAAAAATGGTCTACGATGTCAACCCAGAAGAGTCCGGAATTCGTCGTAAACAGCAGAGATCCGAAGAATCCGACTAGGCAGAGGGTCGTGACGATCTTTTTGCGAGAGAGCGTAAACTTGTCCATAACCGCAGACGTAAAGGCTTCGATGATGGAGATTGAGGAGGAGATGCCAGCGATCAGCAATAGAAAGAAGAAGAGGACGCCAAACAATTGGCCAAAGGGCAGCGTGGAGATGGCTGTCGGATAGGCCACAAACGCGAGCCCGAGGCTTTGCGTAACGACCTCGTCGAGGCCTACGCCCTGTTGCGTTGCCATATAGCCTAGGATACTAAAGACGCCAAACCCTACGAAAACCTCGTAGAAACTGTTGGAGAACCCTACGATGAGACTGTTCTTGAAGATGTTGGCATCGCGGGGCAGGTAGGAGGAATACGCGATCATGATGCCAAAGCCGAGAGACAGCGAAAAGAAGATCTGGCCATAGGCCGCAATCCAGACCTTGAGATCCGTGATCCTACTGAAGTCCGGTGTGACATAATGTTCGATTCCGACCTTGGCCCCTTCCAAAAAGAGTGCCCACACAGTGATTAAGACAGTAATGGCCAGCAAAACAGGCATCATGATCATGACGGCCCTCTCGATCCCTTTTTGCACGCCCCTGTAGGTAATAGTCCAGTTCACAAACCATACGATCGCGACGGCAATGACGATCCGCCACCGCATCGTCCCGATGTTCCAAACGGCACTGACGCTTCCATCTTCCGAGGCCGTAGAGGTCTGCAAGAACTCATCGAAGAAAAAGGCGTTGGCATCGTTACCCCAACTTTCAAACGCCGAGAACACCATGTAGTTGGCACACCATCCGATGATGACAATGTAGTACAACTCGATGCCGAACATCACAAAAATCACCGACCACCACCCCAGCCACTCCCACTTGGGATCAATCAGGCGGAAGGCCTTGGGCGCGGAGGCCTCACGTTGATGACCCAGCGCGAATTCGAGCATGAGGATGGGAATGCCCGCAGTCAGGAGCGCCACGAAGTAGGGTAAGAGAAAGGCACCGCCGCCATTCTCGTAGGCCACATAGGGGAAACGCCAGATGTTGCCGAGCCCGACGGCCGAACCAATCGCCGCCAGCAAGAATCCTCTGTTTGTGCCCCACTTGCTTCTTTGCCCCATTGCTTCCTTGCACTCCCCTTTGGATAATCTATCGACCCTGATTCTCCAGGATAGCGTCTTTCTGCGGTGGTGCCGCGCCCGATTCGATAGGACTATGCGCTATGCCAAGCAGTTCCAGCGAATTACGTTCGACAACGTTGCGGATGCTACCACGCGGGACCGTCGGAAGATTCGTTCCGCCTAGCAGGGTATTGAATCCCAGCAGCGCTTCGATACACGCCTCCACATTGCCTAAGGGATAGCCACTGCCAAAGACCAGCCGATCCATCACCCCCTGCTCATGGGCAGCAACGACCATATTGTAGGTTTGCCACACATTGCTGGGACGGATCGTCAAATCGGCGTAGACATTCTCATGACGCGCTAGCACGGCCAGTGTCTGGTCCACAAAGGGGACGCCCATGCAGCCGATGATCATCTTCAACTCCGGAAAGGTCCGGGCAACCTCGTCCAAGAGGTAGGGCTGCGCATAGGCCAGAACACCGTCACTGCTCACATCCAGATCACCGTTGTGGAAAAACAGCGGCGTCCCTAACTCCTCCAGGGCGGCATAGAAATGCATGGCCTTACTATGGGTCGGGTGGAATCCACTTGACGAACAATAAGCAACAAATCCGCTAAAATGAAGCTCCCGCGTCAGCGTCGCCAGAGCGGCGTCATCCAGCGTGTCCCGCGTCGGTTCCACGACCGCGAATCCCACCATTTTGTTGACATGATCTGCAACATACTGTGCCGTCCTCTCATTGGAGAGCGTCCTGTCATCGTTGGGACAGGCGAGCACAATGCAGGCGTCCACCCGGTCTGCGGCGGCCAAATGGCCCGCAACATCGGGTTCCGACTGCAGCAAGTCCAGGTGTGTATGGCAATCAACAATCATGGTTCACGACCCCAACTCGGCGTGATCTGCTGTGGTGCGGCACCGAAGTTCTTTCATCATCGCGTTCATCACCCGCAATCTGAGAGTCCCCTACAAGAACCTACCCTACAGTCAAAACGTCAAGACAAAGGTCGTAAGCTAGCTCCTACCCTGGCAAGCGTCAAGGCAATTTAAGGGGGCAAACAGACCCACAGACCCACGGACCCATAGACCCATAGACCCATAGACCCACGGACTCATAGACCCATAGACTCCAGTCCCCGACCCGGGGGAATCCCGGGGTGAGCGCATCTTCATGCCAAGTTCGCGTGCTTTTCGACAGAAATGCCATCCCCTTCAGCGAGAGTGAGAGATACCCCGGTGAACACGGCAGCGATTGCGGCTCTTTTTGCTTGACGACGGCGAGTAATTAGATTATTTGCCGGTGTACTATCTAACTAAAACAAAGACAAGATACTCTGCGTATTGCGGTAGAGACCTCCGGTCCTAAACTGCGACCTGATCGTGCCGTTTGATGATTGACTGAAAGGAGGCCACAATGGCTAGGATAGCGATACTACTAACAGCTTCATTACTATTGATAGGTGCTTGCGGAGGGTGCGGATCCGGCGGAGGGTATCTCTACCCGACGCGTTCCCTGGTCCTCGCTCCGACCGTGTACGGCCCGGATACCAGGGATGAAATCAGCCTCGCCGAACATGTGGCTCTCAACCGGCAAGAATACCAGCAAGGTCTTCAAGCGCTCTCCGATCTTTACGCGAGGACGGGCGACCGCCGCAAGCTCGAATGGACACGGAAGGAGCTGAGCGGACTGAAAAAGACACCTAAATACAAGTATGTGGGCGATGTGATTCCCTCAGCGGACCTGAGCGCCAACGCGTCGATCCCCGAGGCGGATGCCCTGTACCTGGATGCTGAAGAACTCCAACGGGAAAGTGGCCTAATCGTAGGGCCCATTCGTGTTAAAATTGTCCGCAGCGAAAACACGCTCCAACTGGCTCTGGATAAGTACACCAGGCTGATCAACCGGTACCCTACCAGCAACAAGATCGGCAAGGCCGCCTTCCAAGCAGGCTATATCCACGATCACTTCAAGGATTATGAGACCGCTCTGATGTACTACCAACGGGCCTACCAGTGGGACAGCAACATCGCTACTTCCTTTCCGGCCCGCTTTAAGGCGGCCTATCTGTTGGACAAGCGTCTGGACCGCAAGGATGAGGCGGTTGACCTCTATCAGGAAGCGATAGCGGGCACGGAGGGCCTGCGTTGGACCGAATGGAAAAAACATGCGACCCAGCGAGTCAAAGTGCTCACCAAGACGGGTCCCTAACGACTTCTAAACCCATTGAAGCTCAACACAAGTTAAACAAACCAAAGGGCCTGACATCGATCAGGCCCTTTTTTCGTAGCTCCTATCAGCCTCTAGGTGATATGGATACCCTCCAAGACCATGTGATCGATTTCGTCCGCGAGCAGGGCCTGCTTGAGGATCGAGATTCCTGGCTGCTATGCGTCTCGGGCGGCGCCGATTCCATGGCCCTATTGTACATCGCGCGAGACCTGCGCCGTCTGGGGCTGCTGGCAGATTGCCTCTGTGTCCATTTCAATCACCAACTGAGAGGCGCGGCTGCGGACCAGGATCAAGCATTTGTGCGGCAGCAGGCGGAGAAACTCTCGATTCGCTCGATCGTGAGAACCCTGCCGGTGCAGGCGTTGGCTCGGGAAAACAGACTCTCGGTCGAGACGGCCGCGCGAGAACTGAGGTGGCGTGCATGCGCCCAATTGGCCCGGGAGCACGGTTGCTCGGCCATTGCCACCGGGCACCAGAAGGACGATAACGCCGAGACGGTGCTGGACCGCATCTCGCGCGGTACGGGGTTCCGCGGTCTGGCCGGCATCTGGCCCAGCCGTACGCGGGAGGCATGCCGCATAGTCCGACCCCTTTTGTGTGTGACCCGCGAGGAAATCCGCCAGTCTCTCGCCAGCCGGGGCATCGCCTGGCGTGAGGACCCTACCAATGCGGACTGCCGAATCAGACGAAACTTCATTCGCCACAGAGTACTGCCCCATTTGCAGGAAACCTCCGAAAAGCCGCTCTTGGAGGCCCTCGACAAACTCTCCTCGACATGCCGCAGGCACCACCAGCATACCTGCGAACAGGCCGGCATGTTGAGACCCCAGGCACTTTCACACCGGGAGAGCGGGGTCCATCTCGATGCCAGCCGATTGGCAGGAAGGCCGCCTTGGGTTCGGCTGGAACTCATTCGGCAAGCGCTACACCTGGCTGGATGCGGTGAGAGAAATCTCACCCAGGGGCACTACAAACGACTCTTGGAGCTGCTGGACGGTGAGGGTGGGACTCATTCGGTCAATCTGCCGGCAATGCTAAGAGCCTCTCGTTTGCGCGAGACGCTGACCATCGTCCCTGTCCGCCCCGCCACCGTCTGCGGCCCACAGGAACTGGCATTCCCACACCCGCTCCGGTGGCCCGGCATCACACAGATCGGCTCCATTACGGTCCGCATCTCTCTATTGGACTCGGAACAGGGACAGGCGGCGCTGCAACGGGCAGCCCAGGACCGCTGCGTCGAGGTCCTCAATGGGGACGTCCTCGCGCTACCCCTCTCGCTACGTCGGCGCCGATCGGGAGACCGTTTCCGCCCGTTGGGCAGAAACTCGCCCGCAAGGCTGGGAAAGTTTCTTGCCAAGCAGAAACGAGGCCTGCGATCTCATCAGGACATTCTGGTGATATGTGACGCGACCTCGATCGTGTGGGTCTGGCCGGTCCGCCTGAGCCACCATGTTCGGATCACGAAAACGACACGTCAGCTCGCCCGCATAGAGATACAGAGCACGGACGCGAACGCCTAGGACAGAATCAGAACTGGTTGAGAAAACGAAGGTCGTTCTCGACCAACAGGCGGATGTCGGTAATCCCATATCTGCGCATGGCCAATCGCTCTACCCCGAAACCGAAGGCCCACCCCGTGTAGCGCTCGCTGTCAATGCCCACCGCATCGAAGACATTGGGATCTACCATGCCGCAGCCGCCCATTTCTATCCATTTGCTATGGCCCTGCTTGTCGGTGAGCAGCAGATCTATCTCGGCGCTCGGCTCTGTGAAGGGAAAAAAACTGGGCCGGAAGCGCCACGCGGTATCTCGACCGAAGAAGGTGTGAATAAACTGATCCACCGTGGTCTTGAGATCCACCATGGTCACCCCTTCGTCGACGACCAGGGCCTCCAACTGATGGAACATGAACATGTGCGTGGCATCGACGGTGTCCGGGCGATAGACGCGTCCCGGGGCCACCACACGGATGGGCGGGCGGGTCGTCTCCATCACACGAATTTGGATGGTGGAGGTCTGACTCCGCAACAGGGTTTGGTCGTCGAGGTAGAAGTTGTCCAGGGGGTCTCGTGCCGGATGTTCAGGGCCGATGTTCAGGGCCACAAAATTGTGCCATTCGTCTTCAACTTCCGGCCCGTAGGCAACACCAAATCCCATGCGTCCAAAGATATCCAGCAGCTCGGCGATCGTCTGACTGATCACATGCGGCTTGCCCACCACACGCTTTTTACCGGGCAGGGTCACATCCAGGCTCGGGCCGGGACCCGGTTGGTCCAAGCTCGCCTTGTGATCCTCGAATGCCTGAGCAATGCGACCCTTGATTTGGTTGGCAAGCTGACCCGCGCGTGGCTTCTCCTCCTTGGGGAGTTTGCCGATCTGACTCAGCATGTCAATGACTCGACCCTTGCGTCCGAGGTATTTGACGCGAAACGTTTCCAGTTGAACCGAGTCCTTGACCTCCGCCAACTCGGCGAGTGCTTGCTCTTGGACCTGGTGAAACTGATCGAGCATGTGAGAGGGGACGTCCTAGTGAGTACGATGCAGCCTGCGAAGGCTACAGTGCGGCGCGGGCGGCACCCACGATCACATCGAATCCAGCGGAGTCGGCAATCGCAATCTCACTCAAAACCTTGCGATTGAGGCTAATATTAGCCTTCTTGCAGCCATTGATGAATTCACTATAGCGCATGCCTCGCTGTTTACAGGCGGCGTTCAGGCGAATGATCCAAAGACCGCGAAAATCACGTTTCTTGCGTTTTCGGTCGGTGAAGGCATTGGCATCTGCGCGAACAGACGCCTCTTTGGCCAGCCGTAGCAGGCTGCCGGCAGCCCCTCGATATCCCTTGACGGATTTAAGAATGCGTTTGTTGGCTTGGCGCCGAGCCGCGCCTTTTCTTACTCTGGGCATATCAGCTTTCCTTCAAAACGAGGTGGCTCATCCGGCTATGCTGGCGGCAGCTGACGAGAAGCCGAGAAGCAAGCCCTTGCTGGATGAGCGTTTCAAATGGGTCATATGACAACGCCTATTCGATCTCGCCGAGTGGTCCGGTCCGACATTCGGCTACTTTCCCAACTTAACGAGAGAAGTCGCCACGGTTGAGGAGTGCATCAGCGCCGTCTTATTGATGCCCCGGCGTTGCTTGGAGCTTTTGTGACTCAACAGATGCCCCCCACCGGTGCGTCGATGCTTAATCTTGCCGCTGGCGGTCACTTTCACGCGCTTGCGAATTCCCTTATGCGTTTTCTGTTTTGGCATAGCAACTCGATCCGATTAAGATGTTTTCGTGCATCCCGGTCCCATAGGTAAAACGAGCACCCTACGCTACCTACACTCATGAGTCAATGGGGTAGGAAACTTTTTTTTGCTCTCCCCTAGGCGGCGCCAGCCGGCGCAGCGTTACTTGAGCGCCTGTTTGGGCACCAGCAGCAGCGTCATACGCCGGCCGGTCATCTTGCTGGGTCTTTCCACCTTGGCTATTTCCTGGAAATCCTCTGAAATCTTGCTGAGAAGGCCATAGCCTTTCTCCTTGTGGAGCATTTGACGCCCTCGGAAGAACACCGTGAACTGAACCTTGTGCCCCTTTTCCAGGAACTGGAGTGCATGCTTCTGTTTGACCTCGAGATCATGCGTATCGGTTTCCGGCCTCAGCCTGATTTCCTTCAGCGAAATCGCGTGTTTCGGATGCTTTTTGTGCGCCTCCCGCAACTTACGCTTCTGCTGATATTGCCACTTGCCGTAATCCATGATACGGCAAACGGGCGGCTCACTCGTGGGCGCCACTTCCACGAGATCCAGGCTCACTTCTCGCGCTCGACTCAGGGCCTCCCGTGTAGGAACAATGCCGACTTGATTGTTCTCTTCATCGATCAGACGCACTGATTCGACGCGAATCCCCCCGTTTACTTTGAGTCTCTGCTGATTGCTGATCGTGTACCACCTGTCCTTTCTTTACGCCTTCATGCGGCTCAACACGTCATTTGGACCATAGGATCCGTCTAAATGCCATGCGACTTTAGCTTAATAGATCACACTTCAACATCCGTCCGTTTCTCCTCAACGGCGCTGGCCAAGCGCGCCAACAACTCATCCACACCGATGGTCGGGTTGTCCTTGCGGCCCCGAATTCGGACATTGACCGCATTTTCTTGAGCCTCCTTAGGCCCCACCACCAGCATACACGGCAGCTTATCGGCGTGGGCCTTGGCGATCTTCGCTCCAATTTTTTCATTGCTGGCATCTGCCGTGCAGCGAAATCCTGCCGCGACAAGTCGAGCCTCGATCATTGACGCATAGTCGCCGGTCTTTTCGCTGATGGGCAGAACACGAAGCTGCTCCGGGGCCAACCACAGGGGCATGCTTCCGGCATAGTGCTCAATCAAAATGCCCATGAAACGTTCAAGCGAACCCAATACCGCACGATGAATCATGACCGGCGTCTTTTCCCGGTTGTCAACATCGGTATAGGTCAAACCGAATCGCTCAGGCATCGAGAAATCCAGTTGAATCGTCCCAAGTTGCCAGGATCGTCCCAGGCAGTCTTTTACATGAAAATCGATCTTGGGCCCATAGAACGCACCGTCGCCTTCTTTGGTCTCGTACTGGATCTCTCGCTGCGCCATGGCCTGTTTCAGAGCATTTGTCGCCGTTTCCCAGATCTCATCAGTCCCAATATGCTTCTCGGGCTGGGTCGACAGCTCCATGTGGAATTCTGAAAAGCCGAAGGCCTCGTATATCTCGACGGTCAGGTCGATCACGCCCACGATTTCCGATTCAATCTGGGTGGGTGTGCAAAAGATGTGGGCATCGTCCTGGGTAAACTGTCTGACCCTGAACAGGCCATGCATCACACCACTGGCCTCATGACGGTGAACCAGCCCCAGTTCAGCCACCCGCGCAGGGAGATCACGGTAGGAGTGCTGCCGCGTGTTGAACAACAGGCAGCCACCGGGACAATTCATCGGCTTGATCGCATAGGTCGTGTCATCGACCGTGGTGAAGTACATGTTCTCCTTGTAGTTTTCCCAATGTCCACTCCTATGCCAGAGTTCTTCATTCAAGATAATAGGTGTCTTTATCTCCTGATAGGCGTAACGGCGATGAACGCTGCGCCAATAGTCGACGATCTCGTTCCAAATGATCATGCCCTTCGGATGGATGAACGGGAAACCAGGGCCCGCCTCGTTGAAACTAAAGAGGTCCAGTTGTTTGCCCAGCACGCGGTGGTCGCGTTTTTTTGCCTCCTCCAAGCGTGTTAAATAGGCAGCCAGCTCTTTTTTGGTGCTCCAGGTTGTGCCGTAGACACGCTGCAGCATCTTCTGGGTCGCATCGCCGTGCCAGTAGGCTCCGGCCACAGACATGATCTTGAAAAAGCCAACTTTTCCGGTGCTGGGGACATGAGGCCCCCGACAGAGGTCTTCAAACTCCTCTCCTTGCGCATAGAAACTGATCTCAAGGCCGGTCGCACGATTGACATTGTCGGTCTTGTATTTATCGCCCTGCAACCTTTCGATCGCTTCTTCGCGAGACATACACCTGCGCGTATAGGGGCGATCTTGTGCGACAACCTCCGCCATCTTCGCCTCGATCTTTGCGAAATCCGTCGGCCGGATCGGATCGTCCAGGTCGATATCGTAGTAAAAACCGTCCCGCACAGTCGGTCCATAGACCAGTTGAGTTTGAGGCCAAATGGAACAGATCGCTTCGGCCATCACGTGGGCGCAGGAGTGCCGCATGACCTCAAGACCCTCCTCATCATCACGGGTAAGTATCGCTAGGTGGGGGTTTCCCTGAACAGGAAAGGATAAATCGACGAGCCGACCATCAACTTTAGCGGCAACCGCGGCTCTCGCCAGGCCAGGTCCAATCTGCTCTGCAACATCCTGAATCGTTGCCCCCTCGGCCGTCGCCAAAACATGGCCGTCGGGAAGCGTTACTTGCGCCATAGATCCTTCCGGTATTAACACAGACACGTTCAATGCTGTGAATATAGCCGCTCGGGCCAGTTTGTCAAGCGTTGCAGGTCCCAAAAAAAGCGCCTGCAGAGACGAGAGTTGGGGAAAAGTAGGCGGGTTGTTCCAGAAAAA
>JADFHU010000542.1 GCA_022567055.1 Planctomycetota bacterium | reverse complement strand
CCATGGCGCTGGGTTCGCTACTTAGCCGCGACCTCCCTGCTGCAGCCGATCCACAGGGCGGACCAACATTTGCGCCACGGGCCAAACGGGTCATCTACCTGTTTCAGTCCGGGGGTCCCGCGCAAATGGACCTGTATGACTACAAACCCTTTCTCAATAAGGTCCATAAACAGGAGGTGCCTGCCTCCGTATTCAATGGTCAGCGCCTGACCGGCATGACGGCGGGACAGAGTTCCTTCCCGGTCGCCCGATCGATTTTCCCCTTCACCCGCTGCGGCCAGAGCGGCACCTGGATCAATGCCGAACTGATGCCGCATCTGGCGAAATTGGTGGACGACCTCTGCATCGTGAAATCGATGCACACCGAAGCCATCAATCATGACCCGGCGATTACCTTCTTCCAGACGGGATTTCAGATCGCCGGGCGTCCGAGTATCGGCGCCTGGCTCTCCTACGGATTGGGAAGCGATAATGAAAACCTGCCGGCCTTTGTGGCGATGACGTCGAACAAAAGTGGACAACCCCTCTACGATCGGCTCTGGGGCGCCGGTTTCCTGCCCTCACATCATCAGGGCGTCAAATTCCGCGGAGGACCGGACCCCGTACTCTATCTGAACAATCCTCCCGGGATGAGCGGGTCGTTACGCCGCCGAACCTTGGACGATTTGTCCAAGCTGAATCAGATACAGCGGGACGCCGTGGGTGATCCTGAAATCACTGCCCGCATCGCGCAATATGAAATGGCCTTTCGCATGCAGACGTCCGTTCCGGAATTGACGGATGTCTCTGGTGAACCGGAGAGTACCTTTACGCTGTATGGGGAAGATGCTCGTAAACCCGGAACCTACGCGAACAACTGTCTGCTGGCGCGTCGTCTGTCGGAGCGGGGCGTACGGTTCGTGCAGCTCTTTCATCGGGGGTGGGACACGCACGGCGGGTTGCCGAACCAGTTGAGGGCGCGATGCCGGGAAACCGATCAAGCGACCGCCGGTTTGATTCAGGATTTGAAGCAACGGGGACTGCTGGATGAAACCCTGGTCATCTGGGGCGGTGAGTTTGGACGCACGGTGTATTGCCAGGGGACCTTGACCGACAAGACCTATGGCCGGGATCATCACCCTCGTTGCTTTAGCATCTGGATGGCGGGAGGCGGGATTAAACCGGGTTTATCCTATGGAGAGACGGACGACTACAGCTACAACATCGTCAAGGATCCGGTCAGTGTTCATGATCTGCATGCGACGATCTTGCATTGCCTGGGCATCGACCACAAAAAGCTCACCTACCGATTTCAAGGACGCGATTATCGACTGACAGACGTGCATGGCCGTGTTCCATCGGCCCTCCTGGCCTAAGGGACCGGCGACTCATCAGCTCGTTTCCCGAAATTCGCTCCGACGGACCAACACGCGCTTTATGGCATCCAAAACGCTGTCAAGGTGTTTGCCAACATCTTCCGCCAGGAAACGCAGGACGATATAGCCGTTCTCCTGTAAGAGTAAATCTTTGCGACGGTCTCGCCGATAGGCGTCGGCGTTCTCTAGGTGCTGGGCGCCGTCCAACTCGATGGCTACGCGGCCTTTCCCATAGAGGAGATCCACCTCCATCTGGCCCCAACCATCGAAGGGGATGGGCAGCTTGACATTGAGCTGAAAGCGCCCCGCGGTTTCCGGCAAGGTTTCCAGGCGTTGATAGAGGAAGGCTTCGCTGGCGCTGCGGGCTCGTTCGGCGCCTTCCGCTGTGGGCGTCACCGTGCGTACCGCATGAACGAAGAGATTGGCCAGCGGGGCATCGGCACCGTCACGCACCAGTCGGCGTACACTGGCGGCGTAGTCGCTTTTCCATTGAGGATCTACGGGCAGTGGCACGTCCGTGGGCCAGCCCGGCACCGCGCTGGCCGGCAACAGGACTGTGTAGCCTACGGCTTCGTATCCACGGCATCGCCGGTCGAACATGCGAGATAGCATGGGGACGTTGAGATCGGCGTAATCATACACACGGACCTCGCGTTTGCCGTCATTCAAACGGTGCAAGCGCCCCACGTATTGGGCGATGGTCCCCCGCCAAGAAACAGGCAGCGTTAGAAACAGGGTGTCCAGACAGGGGTCGTCGAAGCCCTCGCCGATGTAGCGACCGGTGGCAAGGAGCACACGCCGTTCTTGCTCACCGATGGACGCCATGCGGGCCGAAACCTCGCGAATCGCCTTAGCGCCCATGCCTCCGCTGAGGACGATCACATGGCGAATCTCCGATGCCAGCCGATCGGCAAGGACTTCAAGATGCTCTTTACGCTCTGTCAGTACGAGAGATCTGCGTCCGTCACGCGCGACCCGCACGACATCCTCACAGATGAGTCGATTGCGCTCGTCATCATGGATCAACTCGCTATAAAGCGCTTGGAATTGGAGGCGTTTATCCGCGTCGGCGACCTGAACCGGCTGGAAGGACGTGGGGCAGACGTGAACCGTATGCGTAAAGGGTCGTTGGGCAGCCTGTGACTTGGCGTCTACCCGGTAACGGACCGGTCCGCACTGCATGAAGATAATGGGGTGATGCCCATCCTTGCGAGTCACGGTCGCGGACAAGCCCACGACGTACTTGGCCTTCGTCCGGCGTATCACCTGCTCGAAGCTCCAGGCGGATAGGTGGTGACACTCATCCGCGATGACGTGTCCGTAGTCTACGACGCAGTCTTTGACGACACCCTTGCGCACCAGACTTTGAATGAGCGCTACGTCTATCCTGCCGTTGGGTTTATTGCGGCCGCCTCCGATTCGGCCAATGGCCTTTTTAGGCATGTCCAGAAACGTCGACAGTCGCTCCAGCCACTGTTCCAGCAGTTGGCGACGGTGGACAAGGACAAGCGTATTGACGCCGCGCCGGGCAATCAGCCAGGCGGCAATAACGGTCTTGCCAAAGGCGGTCGTGGCAGACAGCACGCCGGTGTCGTGCGCCAACATGGCCTTAGCGGCCTTTTCTTGCTCCGGTCGCAGTTCGCCGTGAAAGGTGGCTTCGATGGATTGCCCCGGGAATCGTCTATCATGGAGAACGATGCCAATCCCCAAGGTCTCGAGGAGTTGCTGCGTCTCCTCTAAACATCCCCGCGGCAAGGCAAGGTTCTGTGGATGATCCTCGGCGCAGCCAATGATCCGTGGTTTATCATAGGTGGACAGACGCATGGCTTGGGCCCGGTAGAACTCCGGATTCTGGAAAGCTGCCAGTCGGACTAGCCTGTTCCGCAGTCCGGGAGGCAAGGATTCCTTGGGTATGTAAACCTGATCGCTGAGCGTCAGCTCAAGGGTTTCCGGCAGCGGCCCGACAATTCCGGATTGCCGACGGCCAGAGGGAAGGGCCGTCCACGGTTCATCGTCTTCGTCCGGATGTGCCAGGCGGACGCCGACGACCCGTCCTTGTTTCTCGGCTCGGCACACCAATTGATCGACCAGTACCCGGTCGTTCTTCGCCACGGATGACAGAAACGCCCATTGATCCGGATAGGGCCGGCAAGCTTCGTCAATGAAAACGCTGTTGGCCATGTCCCTGGCCTGCCTCTGCAGAGGTAGGGCGATCAGGTTGCCAAACCCACCCTGGGGGAGTGTATCCTGATTGGGAAAGAAGCGATCATACGAATCCAAGCCGACATCGGGCCGTTTCTCCATGGTCTCCGTCAGCACAGTCGCCCCCAGTCGACGGGCCAAGGCCGCCGGAACGGGTTCCGCGAAGAACAGCCAGACATGCCCGCCCTGGCCCGAACGCGACCGCTCCAGCAACGCGGACAGCCCCATGTCTCGGCAGGTGGATAGAAAGGCCACCGAATCTTCCTGCCAGTGCGCCTTGTCGAAGTCAACGGCCAGAAAGAAACAGGTCTCGTCGAGTAGCATCGGGTAGACGCCCATGACGAAACCACGCCCCTCATCGTCGCGGCCCGAGAGGTGCCACCGAATGACCTCATCCGTCACGGGAAGGAAGCGACGGTGCGCACACTCGGCACATTTAATCCTCGGTTTCTCGCATATCCCTCGGACCCACTCGTTGGCACACACCGGCTGATAGCCGGTCTTGCCCGTGCGTCGACTCTCGAATCGACGCGGGTAGACGTCCTCTCGTCCCCGAAAGAGTGAACGAAACAGCGCGATCTTCTCGGTGACTGGAGAACGATGATGGATCGTTGGGTGCAAGCAGTTCATGAAACGACTTCTACGCCTGGTTCATTTCCGGGTCACATTCCCGATCGTTGTCGTGATCGTAATCGTAATCGAAACAGTGAATTGGGGCAATTAGGGGTATCGATTACGACAACGACAAGCGCTGCGCTGATTACGACCACGAGGAGTGGTACACGGACTGGCACCTATGCGAGAACGATTTTGAACCAGGCCCCTTCTGCACGACGGGCAAATGGCGCTCTGGATAAAAGCGATTGCCTGTCGGGCGAGGATTTCGCACCGTGTCCGGACTATGAAGGAGACACCATGGCTCCCG
>JADFHU010000541.1 GCA_022567055.1 Planctomycetota bacterium | reverse complement strand
TGTCCAGTCCGCTAGGATTAAAGACACTCGGGTCTTCAATCCAGAGCCAATCTTGAGTAGTTGCGGCCCGAAAACTTGTTAATGTCAAAAGGGCTGTAAAAAAGGTAACTTTACCCATCGCCTTTACACATCACGGCGCTCAGCGAACGAGAGCCATTTTACGCCAGATAATTCGATCGCCTTGTTTCAATTCATAGAAATAGATGCTGCTCGGCAGGGTAAAGTCTTCCACTCACTTCTTGCCATCCCAGATAACACGATAGATGCCCACCAACTTGTACAAATTAAGCATTTCTTTTATCTAACTCTGCGATCCTATGCGTCCTCGGCGTTAAGCTGGGAAACTAAGCTAGCTATGACAAAGCGGTTGGTAAAACTCAGGACGACGATCATTTATACCCATACTGTGAAGAGCCGCACCCTCAAAGAGAGTATGAGCCCTTTGGATTTCTGAGTAGATTCGCTGATCTTCAGCGTGAACTCTCTGCGTCGGCTGAGGCCCTGCCTGGCGAGGCCACAGCCTCTGGCCGCTGTCCGCGTCGGGCGCAGAATGCCGCGCCCAGACCAAATGAATAGCACCAAAACCTACCTGGCAGGGGACTTGCCTCATCCACTCCCCATTCTTTCCATGAGACCTGATGATATGAAATCTTGCCCAAATCGGCAAGCCCGAGGCAAAAAGGAGTCAGGGCGATCGCATCTTAAGCGCAAGTTCGTGTGCCATGGGGCAGAAATGCGATGTGTCAAGTATTCGTACCGGTCAAGTAATCAGCAAGCAGGCTAAAGCGGTCGAGTAGTAATCCTCCTCCGGATAATACACTGACAGTCCTATCGAAGAAGCGTCCGTTAGGGTATCATGGTCCCATGAATGCACGCGGGAAGCTCATTTCATTCCCAGTCCAACTATTCTCTGTTTGTGGAGAAAGGTGACCTCATGTCCAGGAACTACCGTTTAGCCGTAGCCATCCCACTACTGGGCATGGCAGTATTCGCCCATGGGACAACACTCCCATTGGACCAATCGCCGGCCCGGCCTGGGGAATGGGGCTATCGGCCGGCAATGGACACCACTTGTGCCGTCAATCCGCCCAGTTTCGTTTGGCGACCGCAGAAGGGACGCACGTGGCACCTACAATGTTCATCAGATCCCCTCTTCCAGAAATTAACCTGGGAGATCGTCGGCCTCGACCTAAACTGCCACTGTCCTCCCATGACCTTTAAGCCCGGAACCTACTTCTGGCGTTACCGGGGGAAGGATGCCCGCGGTGGCGTATCGGCCTGGAGTAAGACGAGGTCGTTTTCCATTGCCACAGACACGCCGACCATGCCCATGCCTCCTCGGTCAGAGCTCTTGAGTCGCATCCCGGCGCGACACCCTCGTCTGTTCCTGCGGCCGGAAAAACTGCCAGAGTTGCGACGACTCGCACAGACCGATTTGAAGAAACAGTACGAGGGGTTGCTCAAATCCTGCGAGCGCCTCTTGAAAGACCCTCCCGATACCACCGAGCCACCCCTGTATCCCGATGGCACGATACGTGGCTCCGATCCCTGGCGGGAGATCTGGTGGGGCAATCGCCGCTACACCCAGACGGTCTTGGGCGGGGCGGCGACGCTGGGCTTCACGCGATTGGTGGGCGGACCGGAACGCTATGGGCTGGAAGCCAAACGCCTCCTCCTGGAGTGTGCCAAGTGGGATCCGCGCGGCAGTACGGGCTATCGCTACAACGATGAGGCCGGAATGCCCTACAACTACTACTTCTCCCGCACCTATACCTTTGTCCATGACTTACTCAACGAGTCGGAACGCGATATCTGCCGAACGGTCATGAAGGTGCGAGGCGAGGAGATGTACCGACACCTCTGCCCGAAACACATCTGGCAACCCTATGGCAGCCATGCCAACCGTGCCTGGCATTTCCTCGGAGAAGTGGCCATCGCCTTTCACGATGAGATCGAAGGAGCCGATGACTGGCTGTGGTTCGCCATGAATGTCTTCTACAACGTCTACCCGGTCTGGAGCGATGCGGATGGCGGCTGGCACGAGGGGGCCTCCTATTGGGACAGCTATCAGAAGCGCTTTACCTGGTGGGCCGATGTGATGCGGGAAGCCATGGGCGTCAATGCCTTCGACAAACCCTATTACAGTCAGGCGGGCTACTATGCCATGTACCTCCTGCCACCGGGCAAGGTTGGCGGCGGATTCGGTGATCTGACGGCCCGTCGACGAGCCGAACAGACCAGCGAACTGATAAGCACTTTCGCGGCCCAGGCTCAGAATCCCCACTGGCAGTGGTATGTCGACCAAATGGGTGGTGCGGTCGAGGCGGGGGGGTACACGGGATTCATACGCGGGGCCTTGCCAAAGGTCACGCCCGGTGAGCCGGGCACCCTACCGACATCGCGTCTGTTTTCGGGTATCGGTCAGGCCTTTCTCAATACCCAGATCACCGATGCAGGAGAGTCCGTCCAGGTGGTCTTCAAGTCCAGCCCCTTTGGCACCCAGAGCCACGGATACGAGGCCAACAACAGCTTCCTGCTCTGGGCCTATGGCAAGCGTCTGCTCATTCGGTCCGGCTATCGTGACTCCTACGGCAGCGACCACCACCGCAATTGGATGTGGTCGACACGCTCGGTGAACAACATCACCGTCAACGGCGTTGGCCAGGGGCGGCGCACCTCCGCAGCCCGCGGCAAGATCACCGCCTTCAAGACGACGCCGACGATTGACGTCGTCACCGGAGAGGCCGCCAGTGCCTACGAAGACCCGCTGACGCGTTTCACGCGATCTCTGCTCTTTATCAAGCCAAACCTGCTGATTGTCTATGATCGATTGGCCGCGCCGAAGCCCTCGACCTACGAGTATTGGCTGCACGCCCTAAACGAAATGGACGTACTTGGCGAGAATCGTGTTCGTGTACAGGTCGACGACGTACGCTGTGACATCCAGTTTCTGACACCCGAACACCTGACCTTCACGCAGACCGACCAGTACGACCCCAATCCACGGCCCCGCATCAAACTGAGGGAATGGCATCTGACTGCCGCCACCACGAGCAAGAGGCAGCAGATGGAATTCGTCACCGCCTATCGTATTTCCCGGGGTGGTCACGCATTCAAGCCGGTCTCCCTGGAGCGACAACCGGGAGGCTACGTATTGCAGGCCGAGCTGGAGGACGGCAGTGTCACGGCCTTGCTGCCGATCGACGATCAGGATAGCGTTCAGTTCGGTCCTGACGCAACCACCGGCCAGATTCTGATCCGGCGTTCCTTCACCGATCAACCCGAAGACATTCTCGTCGGCAGGGGGTCGTGACTCGACAAAGCAGCATTGTATCTGTCTGGTCGCTCCCAAGGCCTGCGCCCCGCGCTTCAAATGGTCTCTCAGTAAATCTCCGCCAAAGTCGGTGCCCGGAATTGCTGCACGCCCTTGCCAAGAGTTGACGCCGTGACGGTGCTGCCGTCCGGTGAAAACTGTGCGCCAATCATCCAGTCGGCAGACGGTTCCTAAGGTGCTTCTTTATCATTGGGGGCATATCGTGCTAACCGTTGGAAAATACGTTTTGTATCGGCCTACATCCCGTGTCAGCAAATCCAGGTCGAGTACCGCAGCATGCGCTCCGATATAGAAATCGGGAAGGGGCGACGTCTTGCTTCCTCTGCTCTTTCGGTAGTTCAGAAAAGCTTTCCCAGCGAGAAACAGCGCCTCTTTGGGAATGTCTAACATCTGAAATCCTCCTTTCATGAGGGCTGATTCCAAGTCCTCGATTTTCTTGAAACCCACAGAGACTTCAGTATAGACGATGGAATTAATGTAGAGGATTGTGTCAACACTGTATTGGGCCAATACAGACTCCGACCAATCAGCCCACTCGGGATCATCAAGGAAAACGTCCAAAATGACGTTTGAGTCGACGAGAAGACCCTTCATCTATCTGCCCTCGTCAACGCCATTATCTCGTCTGTCGTCATCTTGATGGTGGCCGTACCCCTCAGTCTTTTGAATTTTCGGATGGCGCCTTTTTTCTCTTTTCGTTTCACTATAAAGACACGACCCCCTTCCTCCAGGAAATCAACCTCGCTTGCGGGTGTGATACCCAGTTTTTCCCGAATGGACTGGTGAATAGTGACCTGACCCTTGGTTGTAACTCTCATAGTTTGTTCTCCAGTAATAAGTATTACTGGTAATGATACTACAATTGGTTCGTGATATCAACAAAAACGAGACTGATCTATGGCCGCTAAAGCTATGGCGGACAGGTCGCCGTTTTTGCCAGCTCTCGACACGGCGTGGGCCCTTCCTGTTCTTCCTGTCTTCTTGATCTCGTGAAAGAGCTTTTGCCTGGCGAGTCGACGCAGTTCGTCGTAGACGACCGGCAGCAGACGGTCAGTCGCCCGCTTAGGGACCGGCAAGAAATAACTTGGACTTTTGAATGCCCAATTGCACCCCATCTTGGATCGCTTCTCAATCGCGACATCCGCGACGTAGAACA
>JADFHU010000032.1 GCA_022567055.1 Planctomycetota bacterium | reverse complement strand
CGGAAGGCGACTGAGCCGAGCCCATTTTTCATTCTAGAGTGTTTTTCGTAATTTCTTGTTAAGTCAGTTCCCTATATTTGAGATAATTGTCTATGAAGACTTGGGGGATTTTGAAGAGAAGGTGAGAGCACGCTAGGTCGCATAAAAAAAGGAGGAGAGACCGTGAAAATGATGTGGAATAGCGAAGAAGGAGGATTTCCCTTGCAGCGATGTTGTCTTGTTTTTGGACTCATAGTTGTGACGGCTGGTCAGACGGCTCATGCCGCTCCGGTTAATTTTGCGGATGCCAACCTGAAGGCCTGTGTCGAGGCCGCACTGAACGTCTCGAATCCCACGCCCACCGATATGCTTGCCTTAACGGAACTGCAAGTTTGCAGAAACAAAGGAATAACTGACTTAACAGGCATCGAGTATGCAACCAATCTGACGGATCTTGACCTGCAGAGGAACCAAATCAGCGATATCTCGGCCCTGGCCGGGTTGACCAATCTGGATAGGCTCATCCTGTCCGATAACCAAATCAGCGATATCTCGGCACTGGCCGGGTTGACCAGTCTGACGAATCTCCGCCTGCCCGATAACAAAATCAGCGATATCTCGTCGGTGTCCGGGTTGAACAGGCTCGTGGAGCTCCACCTGGGAGTTAACAAAATCAGCGATATCTCGGCACTGGCCGGGTTGACCAATCTGGAGATTCTCCGCCTGCCCGAGAACCAAATCAGCGATATCTCGCCGCTATCCGGGTTGACCAGTCTGACGAATCTCCGCCTGTCCGGTAACCAAATCAGCGATATCTCGGCACTGGCCGGGTTGACCAGTCTGACGGATCTCCGCCTGTCCCGTAACCAAATCAGCGATATCTCGGCACTGGCCGGGTTGACCAGTCTGACGGGTCTCACCCTGCGCGGCAACCAAATCATCGATGTCTCGCCGCTATCCGGGCTCACAGAGCTAGGGGACCTCAATCTTGGGACCAACCCTCTCAACCAGGAAGCCTGTGATATTTACATCCCTCAGATCAAAGCTAACAATCCCGGTATTTTTCTTAAATACGATGAATGTGTTTTTTGCGAGAAAATCTTGACCGTCTCGTCTACAACCGGTGGATCGACCACCACACCGGCGGGTGACGGTGAATTTTCTTACTATTGTGGTTCGATTGTGCCTTTGGTTGGCTCGCCTCAGATTGGTTACCACTTTGTCAACTGGAAGGGAGATAAAGGAACTATTGGTAACACGAGTGATCCTGTTACTACGATCACCATGAATGGAGACTATACTATCCAGGCGAACTTTGCCCTGGATACTCACAGCCTGACGATATCTTCCTCTGCCGGCGGCTCAGTAACTGCTCCCGGCGAAGGGTCATTTGGATCTTACAGTTACGGCACGGTGGTGAATATAGTGGCGACCCCACAGACCGGCTATCGCTTTGTTAACTGGACCGGGGACACAGGGACCCTCGCTAATACGAGCGATCCCACCACCACGATCGCAATGAACGGGGATTATAGTATCCAGGCAAACTTTGCCCTCAGTACTCACAACTTAACGACCTCTTCCTCGGCCGGTGGGTCGGTGACTACTCCCGGCGAAGGGGTATTTGGACCTTACAGTTACGGCACGGTGGTGAATATAGTGGCGACCCCACAGACCGGCTATCACTTTGTTAACTGGACCGGAGAGACAGGGACCATCGCTAATACGAGCGATCCCATAACCACGATCGCAATGAACGGGGACAGTATCCAGGCAAACTTTGCCCTTGATACTCACAGCTTAACGACCTCTTCCTCAGCCGGTGGGTCGGTGACCACTCCCGGCGAAGGGGCATTTGGACCTAACAGTTACGGCACGGTGATGAATATAGTGGCGACCCCACGGTACGGCTATCGCTTTGTTAACTGGACCGGGGACACAGGGACCCTCGCTAATACCAGCGATCCCACCACCACGATCGCAATGAACGGGGATTATAGTATCCAGGCAAACTTTGCCCCCGGTACTTACAGCTTAACGACCTCTTCCTCAGCCGGTGGGTCGGTAACGACGCCGGGCGAAGGGTCATTTGGGCGGTATGATAGGGGCACTGAGGTGGACCTGGTGGCCACTCCCCAAACCGGTTACCGCTTTGTCAACTGGACGGGAAAAACGGGGAATATCCGTAATAGGAGCCATCCCACCACCACGATCGCGATGTATAGGGACTACAACATTCAGGCCAACTTTGCCGAAGCCGATCCGAACACAATAACTGAGACTGTAGCATGATTACCTGTATGCCAGGCAAGGCCTCGACGCAATATCGCCTGTCAGAGACCCAATTATCAGGTCTACTGTCAAAATGGGTACAAAGACCAAACCAACTCCACAATGCTTGAATGTGGCGAAGGGAATTGGCCAGTCTACCGGCCATTTCAACTGATTAAGCCCGTTTCGCAGCTCAAAAATCCCCGGTAAAGTTGCTACAGTCTCGATTATATGCATCACCACCTACGGTTCATTAGTGAGCAGGTGGCACCCGATGATGCCCACGTAATCTTAGTGCTGGATCAAGCAGGATGGCACACTACGAAAACGCTCCAGGTTCCTGACAACATCAGTCTATTCTATCTTCCGCCCTACAGTCCCGAACTGAATCCCATCGAACGCCTATGGGCATACATCAAAAGTCACTATCTCAGCAACAGGGTATACAACGACTATGACCATATATTTGATGCATGTAAAAAGGCTTGGAACAAAATGACGGAAAATCAGTTTTCCTCTATCTGTACAACAGAATGGATTTCGCACGTGGATTAATCAGAATCCGTATAATATGCTCAAAACCGGCCGATGAAGGCCGAATTCAAGGTTCTCCGGCTGAAAACGGGAATGAGAGCGCTGGGACTCGAACCCAGGACCTACGGCTTAAAAGGCCGTTGCTCTACCAACTGAGCTACACTCCCAGTGTTTGTGAAAACCAAGGACTATAACGATTCGCCTCTCATGTTGTCAAACGCTTTTCGCTCCGACGGGACGGCTGGCGGAGGGACATCTAGTCAAGATCCCGCCGCCCCAGGATGGCGTCGGTCAGAATCTTGCCGCTGGCGTATTCAAGCGTACTGCCTGTGGGCAGCCCTCGGGCCAGCCGCGTGATGCGGACCTGGACCCCGCGTAACAGTGAGCTGATGTAGAGCGCCGTGCCGTCACCCTCCATGTTGGGATTCGTCGCCATGATCAGTTCGTGAACCTCGGGAGATTGGACCCGTTCGATGAGCTGGTTGATAGTGAGATCAGACGGCTCGATCCCCTCGAGGGGCGCGATGTGTCCCCCGAGCACGTGGTAGGTCCAGGTGCAGAGACCTGTCTTTTCCAGGCTGACGACGTCTTTCGGCTGTTCGACGACGCAGATCAGCCCTTTGTCTCGTTTGGGATCGGAACAGATTTGACAGTGCGGTCCCTCGGAGAGGTTATAGCAGGTTTCACACCGTCCTATGCTCGTCTTGACCAACGAAATGGCCTCCGCCAGGGCCAATGCCTCTTTGGCGGGGGACTTGAGGATGTGGAAGGCCAAGCGCTCGGCACTCTTGGGCCCAACACCCGGTAGACGAGAGAATTCTTCGACGAGCCTATTCAGACTTTCAGTGTAGGCGCTACTCATCCTCTTCGGCGTCGATCTTCCAGCGATCGCTGTCATCGATGTCGTTCATTTCCCGCTGCATGTACTCGAAGAGCTTGTCCTGCATGGGGGCCATCTTGTTGTACCAACTCTGCATGCCCTGGTGACTGGCCACCAGCATGTCCAGACGGATGAGTTGCCATTTTTGCAGGCACTCGGGCTCTTTGATGGTGCTGAAAGGGTCGCATTTGAAGGTACGCTTGTTGTGGGGACCCATTTCGCAGAATTCGCAGTCGTCGCACTGAATCATGGCTACCTCCTGACGTGGCGTTCAGATTCGGTTGTCCCCGCCGAATCTGCGGCCTGTTTTTGCTTTCTTTTTTTCGATAAGCGACTATAATACGAAGTTTTATTGATTCTCGATAAGGTATTCTGCGCCGAAACTGGAGAAAAAGATGGCAAAGCCTAGACGCAGGCGGAAAATTGGCAGTAAAAAACGACGTACACGCTGGAAGATTAGGCACAAGATCAGCTAGGTGCTCACTCAAGCATTAGTTCACAGTTGTGAGGGCGAGGTGTGTTGCAGATCTGGCCGTCCGCTCGGTTTACTAATGCCTACATGTATAGGCAATGTAGCCGACGTAGGTCAATAGGAGGACGGATCCGCCTAGCCGGCCAACCTTTCCTTTTCCCCAGAGCGAGATTCCCCAGAATAGAAGGCTAATGCCGACCATGGCAAGGTAATCCATCCCGCCGGCGAGTCGAGCGCTCACATCAAACGGCGATGCTAGACCGGCACAGCCTGTCACTAGCAGCGCGTTGCATATGTTCGATCCGACCAAGTTGCCGATGGAGATGTCATGATGGCCCTTGGTTGCCGCTACCACGCAGGTGACGAGTTCGGGCAGACTCGTG
Source organism: Planctomycetota bacterium (assembly GCA_022567055.1). Lineage (GTDB taxonomy): Bacteria > Planctomycetota > Phycisphaerae > Sedimentisphaerales > Anaerobacaceae > JAIPFM01. The sequence continues at coordinate 11,737 of JADFHU010000032.1, read as the reverse complement.
CCCACGGCGACGATGGCAATGCCGATGACGGCGTCGCTGATTCCCAGCCATTTTCCAATGGTCGTGGCGCCCTCGACCGCCAGATTCGCGCCGTATACCAATCCGACCAGCCCCAAACAGATGAGCAGTATTGATTTGGGGATGGGTGTGTGTGTTTCGGATGGTCTGTGCGGTCGAGAGTCCAGGTCTTCAGGGCAGGCGGTGGAAGGGCCCTCCCTTTTGGCCGCGGCGACTGTGAAGAGGAGCAGACCGAAGAAGAGAAACAGTAAGATACCCGCCTCTGCCCGACTCACGTGACCGTCTCCCAGTATCGGCCAAAGCACGAGCGATGCGCCAATCATCAGGGGAAACGCGCGCCGCAGCACCTGTCGCCCGATGAGCATGGGCCGGATCATGGCAATGATGCCACCGACCAGAGCCAGGTTGGCAATGTTGGATCCGCAGATGTTGCCCAGAGCCAAGTCGCCCCCGCCCTCAGGGTCCAACACGGCGGCGACGCTGGCGGCGACTTCCGGCGCGGAAGTGCCCATCGCAACAATCGTCAGGCCAATGATCAGAGGACTGATACCGAAGCGTTCCGCCAGGGATACGGCACCCGAGACCAACAGGCCGGCGCCTTTCCAGAGTAGCAGAACACCGAAGGATAAGATTGCGCAGGCCCAGAGAATACCCATTTTATTTCTTGCCGATCCCTTAAACGGATCTTCCATTACTATCGTACTATCGTTTCAGTCATAAGGCCTTACTTCTTAAGCACTTTTGCGTTCTTCAGTGAGTTTTTTCCTAGTGGACACATTCACACCACGATCCTGGATGGACTTGGGCAAAGTAACTCCAGCGGCGTCGAGAAGCTGCTGAACGCTAACGCGGGGCTTGGGGATATTGTGCAGTACGGCACGGCCATTCACGATCAACTGGCTGGTACATAGACTCTTGAGCTCCTCCAGTCCCTCTGGCACGGTCAAGTCAAGTTCACGCCAGCAATCGGCAAGCTCCTGTACCAATAAGTAGGCCAGCATAACAACCAGTAAATGCCCCCGCGTTCGAGATTCCAAACATACGTAAACCGGACGTGCCTCCAGCATGGTCGTTTTGCAGGTGCGAAATGCCCACTCAACCTGTGATAGATCCTTGTAACGATCATGCACAGTCTCTTTAGGGGCATCAGCCTGAGACAGGTCTGTCTTGAGGCAATAGCAGCCATCCAGCTTGCTCGCCTCCTGCCAGCTATCCTCAGCTTGTGTTATTGTGATGGTTCGAGCCTTAACGGTCATCGACATTGCAGGTAGACGTAACGATGTATGCAGGGATTTAATTTTTCGCTTGGCCACCTCCACCGTGGCTCGTGTATGCTCCTGCAGATAGACATTCTGTTCCCTCACACGGTGCTGCAATTTTGCCCACTTGGAATGACGGGTATCGGCAATCTCTGCGGCTCGGCATGGATTCCAACGCAGTATGTAACGAACATTTGTTTCCTGATCAATCACTTCTGCAATGGTTTCATCAAACAAATCCATCTGCAGGAGGCCTTTTTTCAGCAAGGTCTCAATTTGCGGTTTAGTGATCGCCGTAATATAGTGAAGAATCTTAGCTGTTTCAGCCCGCAATTGCTCGATTTGGGGTCCTTTGATCATCCCTCGATCCCCGACCATGGTCACAGCCTTAGCACTGAATCGCATGAGAACTTTTTGGATTTGGGAGCCAAAGGTTTTGGTATCCGTTGTGTTGCCTGAAAAGGCCTCTATGGAGACAGGTCGGCCCTGGGGGTCACACAGCAAACCATATACAATCTGCCGTTTTCCTTTCTTCTTGTCGCGGTTGTATCCGAACGCTGCCAAGGCATTACAGGTGCCTTCCAGATAACTACTGGTAACGTCGTAGAGGTAAAGATCTGGTTTGTCCTGCTGGTATCTTTGTCTAAAAAGCCGATCTTCGATCTTCTCTTGCTGCTCGGCAAGCCAGTCGAGATTTTGGTAAAGCGCATCTTCGTTAAATGCGTCCAGTTCCAAGATATCACACGCCGTATGTGCATTGGCCAGTCGAACCGCCGAAAGTCGAGATCCTTGCTCCATCACCCGAGCAAATACTTGCCATAGGGCCTGCTTGCCGTCTTGAGACGAACCTAAGGCATGAACCAATCCGATTCGTTTTGCGACTTGCCACAGGGTCCACACAGCCCCAAAGGATCGGCCTTGTTGACATTTTACGTTCTCGTTGATGTCGCCTAGTTTTTGCAAATTTTGCTTGTGTTTAAGGGCCAGTTTTATGGCCTGTATTTCCTCATCGGAACAGAGTGAGATGTTTGCCACCGTACGATGACACACCTTGCCGTCCTTTCGGTAGGACTCACGGAGTAGGTGTCTGCTGTATTTCCTGTTATTAGCTTTGTAGGTGCATGAATCGACATACATAGTGAGTACAATATATAGACTATTCACGATATATCAAGCATATTAAGCAGAAATAACGCATATCTATCAGATAAATTAGTGGCTACAAATATGGGTCAAATATATCGATAAAGCCTTTCCATAAAATAAGTTAGATGAAAATTCCCCTGGAAGATCCGCTTAAAGTTCGGGACGTACAGAAAGCGCTTCTTTGCCGACGTGAGGGATCAGGCCGTTCCTCGCCGCCCGACAGGCAAGCAGGGAACTGGCGCAGAGCAACACTACGCTAGACCTTCCCGATCGCCAAACAGGAATTGTGGCCACCGAATCCAAGTGAATTGCTGATGGCAAAATTGACGTCCCGTTCTCGGGCCTGGAGAGGGACAAAGTCCAGTTTAGAATCGCATCGCTCATCAGGGTTGTCAAGGTTGATGGTGGGGGGGATCAGAGATTTGTTGATGGCCTGAATGCAAACGATGGCCTCAACCGCGGCAGTGGCGCCGAGCATGTGACCGAGGCAACTCTTGGTGGAACTGATGGAGAGGGCGTACGCGTCCTCGCCGAATACCAACTTGATCGCCGCTGTCTCTGCGAGATCATTGAGTTCGGTGCCGGTCCCATGGGCATTCAAATAGTCCACCTTGCTGCCCGGCATTTGTGCATCGGCCAGGGCAAACTCCATGGCCTTGGCCGCGCCCTCGCCATTGCCCAGGGGCGCGGTGATGTGATATCCATCATCTGTCGCGCCGTAGCCCAGGATTTCGGCGTAGATGTGGGCACTCCGCTGCTTGGCGTGCTCATACTCTTCGATGACGAGAATCCCCGCGCCTTCAGCAAGCACGAAACCGTCACGGTCTCGGTCGAAGGGGCGCGACGCCTGTTGAGGTGTGTCGTTCTTCCTGCTCAGCGAACGTGCGGCACAGAAAGAGGCCAATCCGATATGGGAGACGGCTGCCTCCGAGCCGCCTGTGATCAGGATGTCACTGCGGCCGGAGGCGATGTTACAGAAGGACTCGCCAATCGCGTGGTTGCCGGATGCGCAGGCGCTACAGATGCAGAAATTGATGCCGCGTAATCCAAATACAATGGCAATGTTGCCGCACGCGGCGTTGGACATGAGCCGGGGCACACAGAACGGGGACACCTTTCCGGGGCCCTTCTCGAGAAGCTTCACATGCTGCTGTTCGATTTCGCTGATACCACCAATGCCCGTTCCGACGATGACGCCAACCCGATAGGGGTCCTCATTGGACAAGTCTAACCCGCTGTCTTTCACCGCCCCGATGGCAGCGGCCACGGCGAACTGAGCAAAGCGGTCCATCCGACGCCCTTCACGCTTGTCCATGTACTTTGTTACATCGAAATCCTTGATCTCGCCGGCAAAATGAACGGGATAGGCACTGGTGTCAAACCGTTCTATCTCTGAAATGCCACTTCTTCCTGCGCAGAGCGCATCGAACAGCGTATCAGCCGAATCCCCCAAGGTTGTGATGCAGCCAAGGCCGGTAACTACTACTCGCCGGTTCTTCATAGAAGTCGAAAACGCCTCTCAGTCACTGCTGGCGGATTTTGCCACTTTGACGATGTAGTCAACTGACGCACCCACGGTTTGGATCTTTTCGGCCTCTTCGTCAGGTATGCTCATGTCAAATTCATCTTCGAATTCCATCACCAATTCGACTGTGTCCAGAGAGTCAGCATTGAGATCATTGATGAAGGACGTCTTGCGGGTAATCTCTGCCTTGTCAACGCCCATCTGTTCACTAATGATGTCCATGACCTTGTTTTCTATTGCTTTCACATCCACTTCGTTGTCGCTCACTTCTTGTCCTCCCGAAAAAACAGGAATTCAGTTTGAAGGCCTTTCGGCAGCACTAGACTGCCTAGCTTTCAGCCCGTCTCAAATTTTGGGGTATCTTACTCGCTGCCTTAGGGTTGTACAATTATATTCTAAGTTTTTCTGGCCCCCATTCGCCCGGCTGGGGCACGCCACTGCGGGGCGTGATGACGGTCGACTACATGGCCATGCCACCGTCCACACAGAGGACCTGGCCGGTGAGGTAGCCGGCCCGTTCATCCGTCAGGAACGCGACTGCTCTGGCGATGTCTTCGACGCAGCCAATTCTACGCATGGGGATCATCTGTTTGGCCGCTTCCGTGGCCGCCTCGGGGAGTTGCTCGATCATGTCGGTCTTGATAAATCCAGGTGCCACGCAGTTGGCGGTCACATTTTTTCTGGCAAATTCACGTGCCACGCTCTTGGTCATGCCGATCAATCCCGCTTTGCTGGCGGCATAGTTGGACTGCCCGGCATTGCCGATGACCCCTGAAACGGAGCTAATATTGACAATCCGGCCAAACTTGTTTCGCATCATGGACTTGGCACAGGTCCGCATCGCCACGAAGGCGGCCTTGAGATTGACCTGCAGCACTTCGTCAAATTGCTCGTCCGACATTCGGACCAGCAGATTGTCTCTGGTGATGCCGGCGTTGTTGACGAGAATGCCGATTCCGCCGTCTCGTTCGGCCAAGCTTGTCAGGGTGTCGGCGAACTTAGTCGTGTCGGCGATGTCAACGGCGAAGGTATCGCAAGTGTATCCGGCGTCGGCAGCTTCCTGCTTCAGCGCCGCTAGCAATGTTTCGCTGCGGCCCAGGGCGGCAACGTCGCGACCTTGCCGCAACAGTTCCAGTGCAATGGCTTTGCCGATGCCCCGGGTCGCACCTGTCACGACCGCGAGTCGCTTCTCTGACATGATCTATCTCCTAAGAGCACCTACGCAAAATGAGTCAGCATTCGAGCGACTTATTTTCCCTCTGGACGGCGTCAGGCTCCATCGACCATCCTCGGATGGCCTGCTTTGCCTTCCTTGCCAGAGGCAAAAACGCTCGCTCTCGGTGCGACGATCACTTTGTTAGGGGCTCTAAGCCTGCGGCTTGGGCCAGCGTCTCAAGCCCAGCCATCGAGCTTATGTTCACGACTCTTGTCTTACGATGGATTCTTCGCATGAGTCCGGTCAACACCCGCCCGGGACCTATTTCATAGTAGGATTCCACACCCACCGCCAGCAGTTTTTCCATGCTCGCCTGCCACAGGATGGGCGCGGTCAGTTGGCTGACCAGCCCGGGTTTGATGGCCTCAGGATCGCCGTAGTAGTCTGCGGAGGTGTTGGCAAGGACAAGGACCGGCGCCGCATCTTGCAGTGTACACCCGTTTAAGGCCTCGGACAGGGCCTGGGCCGCTGAGGCCATGAGTTCCGTATGAAAGGCGCCTGCGACTTTGAGTCGAATGGCCTTGGTGACGCCAAACTCTGGGGCGATGGACTCGGCACGGTGACAGGCCTGCCGGCTCCCACTGATGACGATCTGGCCTGGGCAGTTGTAGTTTGCCGGTTGGAGGGGCTCGCCCTGTGCTGCAGCCGCGCAGAGTGCTTGGACCTGCTCGGGTTCGCCGCCAATGATGCAAACCATGCCGCCATCCGTGGCATCGGAAGCCGCCTGCATGGCTTCCCCTCGCTTCTGCACGAGTCTCAACGTGGTATCGAAGGGCAGAACCCCGGCTGCGTAGATTGCCGTATACTCACCTAGGCTCAGGCCGGCGACGATATCCGCTTGGATCGCCCGGGTGATCGGATTCGTGCGCATGGCCTCCAGAATCGCGACGGACGTCACAAAAATGCCAGGCTGAGAGATGGCGGTGGTGTTGAGTGTCTCTTCGGGGCCTTCGAAGCAGAGTGATCGTAGGTCATAGCCCAGGATGTCATTCGCCTGCTGGAAGATCCTATCGGCCGCTGGAACAGCCTCCGCCACCTCTTTCCCCATGCCGACGATCTGAGCGCCCTGTCCCGGAAACAAGAATGCTGTTTTCATCGTATCTCTACTTGTTCACTTTCTTTACGGCGCTATGGCGGTGACTCGCGATCAGAGGCGGATCACGTTGGCGCCCCAGGTCATCCCGGCGCCAAATGCCACGAAGATGACAATGTCACCCGTGGTGACGTGACGGGCCTCTAAACATTCTGCCAGTGCAATGGGAATGGAGGCTGCGGAGGTGTTGCCGTAGTCGGCTATGTTTATGAAGACCTTCTCATCGGGCAGGCTGAGACGCTTGGCGACGGACTCAATGATGCGAGCATTCATCTGGTGGGGAATGACCATCTTGACTTGATCAGAGACGAGCTGGCACTGCGTCAGGCACTCTTCGATGAGCTCCACAATCTTTCGAACCGCCTGCTGGTAGATTTCTCTGCCTTTGATGGAGATATAGATCTTATTGGGATCATCCAAGGGTTTGCTTGCCGGATATCGTGATCCGTAGGCCTGGCAGTTCAAGGCCTCCCAATGCTTCCCATCACTTCCCGACGTGCTGTAGAGAATGCCTCGATCGGGATCGGTCCCCTGTTCCAGAATGGCCGCGCCGGCGCCGTCACCGAACAGAATGCAGGTGGTCCTGTCCTCCCAGTTTGTCAGTTTTGAAAGACAGTCGGCGCCAATCACCAAGGCCTTTTTGACTCGCCCCGACTCAATGAACTGTTGGGCAATGGAGAGGGCGTACACGAATCCGCTGCACGCGGCCGCCAGGTCGAAGGACCAGGCGCCGGTGGCGCCGATAGACTCCTGAACAAAACAGGCCGTCGACGGAAACACCATCTCGGGTGTGACGGTCCCTACGATAATGAGATCGAGTTGCGCCGGATCGACGCCCGCTTGGCTGAGGGCCTTGCGGGCGGCAGCGGAGGCCAGTAGTCCGGTCGTTTCCTTCTCTGAGGCGACGCGGCGGCGTTTGATTCCGGTTCTCGTGTTGATCCACTCGTCCGAGGTATCGACCCGGAGGGCAATGTCGTCGTTGCTCACTACTTTTTCGGGAAGAGAGAAACCGGTGCCTGTCAGCAATGCTCGATAGGACGGGCTCCTGCCGTCAGCGGGTTGGTGCATGGGATGTCCCTACCGGCGTCCGTGACAGAGCGTCCATGATCTTGTCATTGATCTTGAAGGTGTGATGCTTCTTTGCGGATAGGACCGCGTTGCGAATGGTTTTCTCCTTGCTGGAGCCGTGACAGATAAAGGCTGAGCCATTGACACCCAGTAGGGGAGCCCCCCCGTACTCATGGTAGTCGTACTTCTTGTAGATCCTCATGATGACAGGCTTGAATTTGACCGCCAGTCTGAGTTTCTCCTGCATCAGTTCGTGTTTGATGGCCTTGAAGAGTCCGTCGACGAGTCCTTCTGTCAGCTTAAGAATCACATTGCCTACGAAACCCTCACAGACGACCACGTCACAGACGCCGTTAAAGATGTCCCTTCCCTCCACATTCCCTACGAAGTTCACAGAGGGGTCGGCTTCTATCAGCTCACGCGTTTTCTTGACAACCTCGTTGCCCTTGGCGGCCTCCTGTCCAATACTCATGGTGGCCACACGCGGGTTCTTGGTCCCCAAGACACACTCAGTGTGGATGGCGGCCATGACACAGTACTGATAGAGATTGAGGGGTTTGCAGGCGATGTTGGCACCGACATCGCAGACCGTAATCGCCCCCCCAAAGGTCGGGAGCACCACCGCGATGCCAGGCCGGTTGACCCCGGGCAAGTTACGCATTCTCATTTGAAAAGCGGCGACGCAGGCCCCGGTGTTGCCGGCGGAAATGACGGCGTCGGCCTCTCCCTGCTTGGCCAGTTTGGCCAGAACGGAGATCGAACTCTTCGGCTTCCTCCGCAGACTCTCCACGGGAGCGGCATCCATGCTGATGACATCCGGGGCGTGCACGATGTGGACACGGTCTCGGTAACGCTGAGGACAGGACAAATGCTCCGTCACACTCTCTGTGGGCCCCACGAGGACGATTTCGTCATCCTCGTCCAGGTGCTCCAGGGCCTCAATGGCCCCCGCGATGATGGCATCCGGAGCGTTGTCACCACCCATGGCATCGAGTGCAATTCGCATAGACTAGCTGTCTTCCTCCTTGCCGAGGTTCAGGGTAATCTGGGGATTGAGGAAACCACAGCTGGTGCAGGCCGCATGGGGAAGCTTGGCCTGGCCACACTTCCCGCAAACAGAGTAGTTGACGGGCTGCAGGCGGTGATGGCTGCGACGCGTTCTGGTTCTACTCTTGCTCGTCTTCTTGACTGGTAGCATGTGAGACGACTCCGAGCAAATCTGTCATTCTGGCCGCACGTCGACCAAAAAAGTATGAACCGGGTATTAGACCCGAACCCTCGCTTCGTTGTCAAGTCAATTGTTGCCCCGTTCCCGAGGGCCCTCTATCAGTGATTTTAGGTGGTTTGGGAGGTTTTGGATGGAGATGGCGCGTTGTTCTTGGGAGATGTGGCGGAATTTAACTGAGATACAATCGAGGGTTTCTAGAACGGTGGTCACCTTGTCTGCCCATTCAATGAGAACAACCGATTGGGGATAGAGGAAATCATCGAATCCGAGCATTTCGAATTCCGCTGCGGTATCCAAGCGATAGGCATCGATGTGAAAGATGTCGAATTGGCCCTGGTATTCATTGACCAGCACGAAGGTCGGGCTATTCACCTGGTCCAGCGCTTCGGCATCGGCCCCCGCGGCGATCCCCTTGATGAGCTGCGTTTTTCCACTGCCCAGTGGACCTTCCACGGCAAAGACTTCGCCGCCCTGGAGCGCGCTCCCTATCCGGCGGCCCAACTCAATGGTCTCTGCGGCTGAGCGGGTGATGATATCCAAGGATCTCGTCCTCTTTAATGGGGGCGCTACTGGGGGGACCCATCCCGCTTGAAATGGTCGTATCCCTCTGCCGCGAGCGGTGTTACCTGGCCTCCAGTTAGCCTTATCTCTACGCCCGAGGATTCTGTGATGGTGCCAATCTGCGTGATGGGGGTGGTGTGGTTCCATCGTTTCTCCAAGCTCAGGTAGTCGCCCGGTGGCAGGGTAAACAGGAGTTCAAAGTCCTCGCCCTCGTGGAGGGCACTGCGTAGGGGATCCTCTCGTGTCCTGGCTGGGTCAGAGATGGGGATCCTCCTGGCATCGATCAAGGCGCCTACCCTGCTACGCCGGCAGAGCCGCGTCAGATCGGTGCTGAGACCGTCGCTGATATCCATCATCGCCGTGATCCTGTCGCCCTCTGCCAGACTGAGCGCCTCCTGAAGCCTCGGCCTGAAACAGAGATGCTTGCCCACCAGGCTACCGCCGAGTGACCCGGTCACGCAGACGACGTCGCCCACCTGAGCCCGCGCCCGGGTGATGGCACGGCTCTCTCCGCATCGACTCAACATGGACACATTGAGCGCCAAGGGTGCCGCACTCCTGGAGCGCGTCGTGTCGCCGCCGACCACCGGACACCGGTACGTCCGGCTCGCCCGCAGTATGCCGGCGTAGACGTCCTTGAGTCGAGATTCGGTGAATCCGATGGGCAGGGCAACGGCCACGACGGCCGCCAAGGGCAGCGTCGCCATCGCGGCGCAATCACTGAGATTGACGGCCATGGCTTTGTACCCGACCTGCTCCAGCGAAGCGGTCGCCAAGTCAAAGTGGGTATGTTCCACCAGCATATCGGTTGCAAAGAACACAGACGAGGCCCCCTGATGGGAGACCTCTGCCATGTCGTCACCGATGCCAATGGGCACGCCTGTAGGGGACGGTTCGATCTGGCCTTCCAACCAGTGGACCCAGCGGTCTTCATCCAAGGTCATCGTTCAGCCAGTCGCTTTTTCCAGCTTACGATCTGCGCCCGGGCCTGCCGCGGGCCTGCGGCACCCTCGCTGGCGTAGCTCTGGGCAACCTTCTCGGGGCCTAAGCGCTGGTAGACATCTTTTCCAATGGCCTCGGAGCAGGCCTGAAACTGCTCCAACGTTAGGTCCAAAAGCCTTTGATCGTTCTGTTCACAGAGAGCCACCAGACTCCCGACGATGCCGTGGGCGCTGCGGAAGGGCACGCCCCGGCCCACCAGGTACTCTGCCAGTGCCGTCGCATCCAGGTATCCACGGTCCATGGTGGCGGCAATGTGCTCGGTGTTGAAGGTCGTGTTTTGGATGACCGCCTCCGTGATGCCCAGGCAGGCCTCCACGGTATCGCTGGCAGCGAAGACGTGAACCTTGTCTTCCTGCAAATCACGATTGTAACCGGAGGGCTGGGCCTTCAATAGGGTGAGCATGGCCATCAAGGAGCCATAGAGCGCGCCCGTTTTTCCGCGGACTAACTCAAGCACGTCGGGATTCCGCTTCTGAGGCATCATGCTGGAGGAGGTGCAGAGCTTGTCGTCAATCACCAAAAAGGAAAACTCGGTGGAGGCGTAGATGATCCAGTCTTCCGCCAAACGAGAAAGGTGGGCGCCCAGCAGGGAGCAACAGAATATGAACTCGGCGCAGAAATCACGGTCGCTGACCGCATCGATGCTGTTGTCGCAGATCCCTTGGAAGTCCAAGGCTTGGGCGGTGATGCGCCGGTCGAGGGGCAAGGTGGATCCCGCCACGGCGCCGCTGCCCAGGGGAGACCGGTTCAGTCGGGCGCTGCAATCTCCTAAGCGCGCATGATCCCGTTCCAATGGTTCTACAAAGCTCAACAGATACGCGGCGATCACAATGGGCTGAGCCCGCTGAAAGTGGGTATAGCTGGGCATCAGATGGTCGACATGCAGTTCCGCCAGTTGAATCAGGGCCTTTTGCAGCAAGAGGATCTTCGACTGCAGTGTCAGGATTTGCGCCCGCATCCACAGACGGATGTCCGTGGCCACCTGATCGTTCCGACTTCGCCCAGTGTGCAGCTTCTCTCCGGGGGCGCCGATCTTGGCAATGAGGGCACTTTCGATGGCCATGTGAATGTCTTCATCCTTCTTATCGAAGACGAAGGTCCCCGCTTCAATCTCCTTCTCGATCTCCCTGAGACCGGATGCAATGGCCTCGTATTCTGATGGGTTGATGATCTTTCGCTGGTCCAGCATCGAAGCGTGCGCGATGGAGCCCCGGATGTCATGCGGGTAGAGGCGACGATCATATGACAGAGACTCAACGAAGTCGATCATGAGCGGGTCCGGTTCACCCGACAGTCGATTTTCCCAGCTTCGGTCCTTTTTCGCCATAGTCGTGGTCCTGCGCCAAGCTTCTGAAACGGGAGATCATACGGTTGGCCCATTTGAGAGTCAAGCGGGGTCCATTAGGCAAAGCGCTGGTGTGGGTCCGTCCATGTGTTCTGTGGTCAATGCAGTCGTTCGATTAGGTTATCGGCGGGCTTCTTGCGATATGTTGAGTTTTTCTAGCCTGGTTCAAAATCGCGGTCGCATAGGTGCCAGTCCGTGTACCACTCCTCGTGGTCGTAATCAGCGCAGCGGTTATCGTTGTCGTAATCGATACCCCTGATTGCCCCAATTCACTGT
>JADFHU010000540.1 GCA_022567055.1 Planctomycetota bacterium | reverse complement strand
GAGCGATGCCATGGTGTCCTTATTAGGATCGACCAAGCGACAGAGACTCTTCTTTCTACGCCGACATTGAGACCGAGGTATGAAATCAAACCGAACGCCTGTTTGGCTCATGGCCGGCTTGGCCCTCCTGGCGGGTTGCTCCCGTCCAGAAGTAGACCTGGGTGTGGAGCTGAGTCCCCATGCCTACACGGTCTCGGTCAAGATTCTGGAGTATAGCGAAAAGGCAGGGGCCCTGCTCCGCGATTCGAGCGAAAAGACCATTGCCAAGGTCATGGGCCACCAAGGGACCCTCGTGACCACCCTGCCCACCGTCCACCTGCTGCCCGGAGAGAGCCGGGAGGTGGACCAGCGGAAGGAGCATCCCTTCCTCGTGGCCAGCGACACGATGCCGAATCGCTATCAGAGTTTTACCACCGGAGAATACCTCCGCGTGATGCTGACGCTGATGCCCAGTGGCGCGCCCGCACTGGGCATCCACTTGGATGCGCCCAAGGTCGTGGGCTGGGAGGACGTCCTGGGCCCCGGGGGAAGGACCTATTTATACCCGCAATGTCAGACGATCCTCGTCCATTCCACGCTGTCACCGCCCTGGAGTACCTGGCAGATTGTGGACCAGAGCGCCGACGCGGCGGTGGTGGTCCGCATCGATCGACCCACCTTGAGTCCTCTTCTCTCGGGGCAAGACAGATGAAAAAAATCGGATTGGCCTTAGGCGGGGGCGGCGCCAAGGGCTTGGCCCATATCCCCGTGCTCCAGGTCTTCGATGACCTCAACGTTCGTCCTCACTGCATCACCGGTACCAGCATCGGCGCGGTCATTGGGGCGCTCTACGCCGCAGGCCTGACGGGCAGACAAATCCGCGACCGCGTTCAGCAGATGGTCATCAACAGGGGAGACTCTTTCAAACAGGTCCTGAAGAAGAAAGAGGCCTTTAAGACGCTCGAGTTTTTTGACTGGAGCTTTAAGACCACCGGCCTCTTCAAAGGCGACAAATTTCTGGAGTTTCTCTTTGAATCCATGGGCGTGGCTCGATTCGAGGGCCTGGAGATCCCACTCAGCATCGTCACCAGTGATTTTTGGACCGCGGAAGAGATCGTGTTGACCTCTGGTGAGTTGCTACCGGCCGTCAAGGCCAGCATGGGATTGCCGGGGCTCTTCACGCCGGTTGAGCGCGAGGGCCGTGTCTTGGTAGACGGCGGTGGCGTCAATCCGCTGCCCCATGATCTGTTGCGGGAATGCGACCTCATCGTCGCGATCGACGTGCTGGGCTCTCGGACCCGCAAGAAGGACAAGGTCCCCAACATCTTTCGGGCCGTCATCGGCATGTTCAACGTCATGCAGCACACCATCGTCGAACAAAAGCTTAAACTCAGTCCGCCCGACATCTATATCAAGCCGGATATCCAGGGAGTTGACATGTTGGAGTTTCACAAGGCGGACAGGATCTTCGAACAGGCCGAACCAGCCTGTCTGGACCTGCGGCGGCAACTGGAAGAGTGCGTGTTGGTTGGATAGCGACTGGAAGTGGCTGATGGGCGCAAATCAAGCGGTCGCAGGCCTGCTCCTCCTGGCATTGCGACTCGAAACGCCAGACCTCGCTAGGACGGGCTTGCATCTGCTCCTCTCTAAGGTATATTTGGCAGTAGCGTCCTGGCCTAGATGACCAATATTGACAAGGAGAATTGAGATGAGTGCACGATTTGTTTTGCCGGCCCTGCTGAGCTTCCTGCTTCTCGCGGGCTGTACCAAGAAGGAGGCAGAAACAGGGGCCAAAGAGAGCGAATCTTCCGGAGAGGCCGAAATCGTCGCAGACGTCAAGGAAAGTCTGAAAACCGAGGTCGAGGTGATTAGCTTGACCGACGAAAACTTTCAGGCGGCAATCAGTGAGGGCTTGGTGCTGGTTGATTTTTGGGCCACGTGGTGTGCTCCCTGCCAGATTCAGGGTCCGATTGTGGAGGAGTTAGCCGGTCAGGTGAGGGGGGTGGCCAAAATTGTCAAACTCGATGTGGACAAAGCGCCGGTCACGTCAGCTAAATACGGGATTGCGAACATTCCAACGCTCATGCTCTTCAAGGATGGCGAGCAGATCACGCAATTCGTCGGTGTCACCCAAGGCAAAGTTCTCCTAGCGGCCATAAACGCTGCAAAATGAGAGAGTCGGCACCGCTCCGTTTCCAGTTCGCCCTTGCCGGTCCCTCAGCACCGTCAGGAGAGCAAAGCGATGACTGAGAAGCAACGAGGTATGTTCCCCATCTTGATCGCCTTGACCATGATTTTTGTGTTGCTTGGTCAGCTGGTCACCCAGTGGTATATGTTTCGCTACCGCCTCTACGACAGTCAGAATCTGGTCTTGAATCCGCAACACTATCAAGCCACCATACTCACGGCGGACGAGTTTGCCCAACTGGCCGATCCCAACACCCGGACGGTGGTTCTGGCGGCCGGTGAGGTCACACTGTCCAAGCCGGACCTTGCGGACTGGGAAAGGCATAACCTACCAGCCTACCAATCGGTGTATGACGGCCGCTACTATCTCAAGCTGACTACCAAGGGGACGGCTCATATCTTGCCTTATTTCTGGTCCTTTTTGCCCCAGATCTTTTTTTTCGGATTGGCGGCATTTCTGGTGCTCTTAATCCAAGCCGTCAAACAGGCGCGTCAGAAGAGTTAGGACTGGGGACTGAGGGGACTGAGGGCCGACTACCGACTACCCATCACTGATCACTGATTCCTGTCGTTCCACATCGCAAGCACATGAACATGGCGACAAGCTACGACTGCCCTGTGGCCGCTACGGTTTTAGCTGGACCATTCTTTACGATTCGCGTATGACTTACGGGATCGTGGTCAGTGGGTCTTGCTGGTCGGACAGTGCATTCGGCTTTACAGCGTTGAGACGGGAGGGCTGGTTGTGCTCGTCCCTAGGGAACACTGGCCGCGACTCTCTTTTCAAGGAACGGACGCCGTCCGAGAGCGCAAAAAGTTAGGGCTGTAAGCGTCAGCCTACAGCCCTTTGGGGGGGGGAATGTATCGTTCACGTCGCTTTCAGGTTACCCCGCCACCCAAATGTGACAAGCATGGACTTCCCCACCCAAGTGCCCAAGTCAGAACACGCTGCTTGGACAGAACACAACTACAAAGAAAAGAAGATGTAATGTACGTTAGCTTTTCAATCTGAAGCCCCATCAGTACTCATTGAATACGTCTCGCTAGGAAGGCCTCATCACCTGTTCCCCGCAAGGGCCTTGCCGATGGACACTATCGACAAGATGCATTGTACCGAGTTACGGCCGCGAATTCAAGAAATGCAGGCTCCGCCGGTCAAAAAGAATCGAAAGGAGACGGGAAGGTTCATGGCAGCATGCTGAGAGGGACTATTATCAGGCGCTCTACGTTTCGCTCCCAGACTTTTTTCTGTTCGCCGGCGGAGCTTGACATCGAGGGCCCATTCCTCGATAGTCCAGAGTTGTTCCGGCGTCCAAGTATGAGGAGTTACTATTCACGGTAGAGGTGTCATGTCGGATAAAGATTGGTTTCACGAATTGTTCCGCATCGTCGCGCAGCTTCGTTCCGATAAAGGTTGTCCCTGGGATCGTCAGCAGACGCATAGCAGCCTAAAACGCTATCTGTTCGAGGAGGCGGCGGAGGTGTTGGACGCCATTGATGATGAGGATGACAGCGCCTTGGAGGAGGAATTGGGAGATGTGCTGCTGCAGATAGCCCTGCATGCGCAGATCGCGGCCGAAGAGGGAAGGTTCGATGCACAGGGCGTTGCAGAACGGATCTGCGACAAGATGATTCGTCGCCATCCCCACGTCTTCGGCGATGCCGTCGTGGCAGACGCTGAGGGTGTTGTCACACAGTGGGAAGCGATCAAGAGGCAAGAGCGTCAGGCCAAGGCGACCCCGGGAAGCCCGCCGAGCGTGCTGGCAGGCGTCCCCAAACACCTGCCGGCGCTCCACCGCGCCTACAAGATCCAGAAGAAGGCGAGTCAGGTTGGCTTTGACTGGCCGGACGCGCAGGGCGTGCTGGCCAAGATTGAGGAGGAGCTGGCGGAAGTCCGCCAAGCCCTGGCCGATCGAGATCAAGAGTCGATCGCCGAAGAGGTGGGCGATCTACTGTTTGCCATCACGAACCTAAGCCGTTTTCTGGGTTTTTTCCCTGAAGACCAGCTCCATGACAGTACCCGTAAATTTGAAAAACGGTTCAGCCGCATGGAGCAAAAACTCAGGGAGGGGGGCAAAGCACCCGAGACCTGTTCGCTAGAGGAACTTGACGCTCTGTGGCAACGGACCAGGGGCAAAGGGAACGGCAAGAAATAACTTGGACTTTTGAATGCCCAATTGCACCCCATCTTTGATCGCTTCTCAATCGCAAAATCCGCGACGTAGTATACGGCTACGCCTGTGGTTTCGCTCAATCGGGCGCGACCAAATATGGGGCACACTTGGACCCCAAATTGTCCAACTTATTTTTTGCCGATCCCTGAGGAAAGATCACGG
>JADFHU010000539.1 GCA_022567055.1 Planctomycetota bacterium | reverse complement strand
TAACTTGGACTTTTGAATGCCCAATTGCACCCCATCTTTGATCGCTTCTCAATCGCGAAATCCGCGACGTAGGACAGCTACGCCTGTGGTTTCGCTCAATCGGGCGCGACCAAATATGGGGCACACTTGGACCCCAAATTGTCCAATTTATTTCTTGCCGATCCCTAAACAGGAGGTCGACAGTTGAATTCTTCCGGAACGCTGCCGCAGACCCAGTCTCGCTCATTGCTGGCACGTCAAAGTTTTCGTACGGCGCAGTGGACCGTACTGCGGGCGACGATGTTCTGCTACTTTTTCTACTACACCGGTCGTCATGCATTCGGATTCGCCATTCCTGGCATCGAAGAAGAGTTGGGTCTTTCCAAAGCGACACTCGGCTGGGTCAGCGCTGCTCTGTTGTGGTGTTATGCGTTAGGTCAAATTCCCAATGGATATCTGGGCGACCGCGTGGGTGGGCGGATCATGATGAGCACCGGAGCCGTGCTCTCGTGTGGCTTGAATTGGATAGTCAGCTTGGCAAACGGATTTTGGGGATTGTTGGTGCCTTGGGGAATGAACGGGCTTGCACAGTCGATGGGGTGGGCGCCCGGTAGCCGCGTCCTTTCAAACTGGTGGCCGTCGAATGAGCGGGGAAGGACGTACGGCTGGTATGTCTTTGCCGCAGGCATGGGAACGGTATTGGCGTTTGTGACTTCAATTTTGGTTCTCGAAGTTCTTGACCTTAATTGGCGTTGGATCTTTCGGCTTCCGGTACTGTTGCTGCTGGTGGGCGGTGTCACCTATTACCTGATTGTCCGCGATCGACCCGAACAAGCCGGATTCGAGCCGCACTCTGACTCTGATGCTCCGGAATCCAAACCAGGAAATGCCGATGAAAACGAGAACGCATGGGAGAGTTATAGAGAGGTGCTCTCGCACGGACGTTTTCTGGTAGCGAGCTGGGCCATCGGATTCCAAAGCATCGCGCGCTACGGATTGCTGATCTGGGTTCCGGTGCATTTTTTGGGCAGCGACTGGAAGCAAGAAGGGGGAAGTTGGATTAGTGTCGCCTTGCCTGTTGGCATGGCATTGGGAGCTTTGACGAGCGGATGGCTTTCCGACAGAATGTTTGGGTCTCGGCGCGCGCCGGTGATCGCACTATTCATGGCTTTGGCTGCTGCGTTTTCCGTCGCCATGTATTTCATTCCGAAGGAGCAGGTCACACTGGGCTTGATCGTTCTTTTCCTGTGTGGGTTCTTTGTTTATGGTCCGCAATCGGCGTTCTGGGCGCTTTGCCCCGACCTTTTGGGCGTGAAACGGACCGGGACGGGGACGGGTATCATGAACTTCCACGCTTATTTCTTTGCCGGTTTGGGTGAGCCGTTTATCGGTTGGATGATCGATTCATCTGAAAGTCTCGATGGCCGGCCGCAGACCGAAATCATTTTTCTGGTGGTGGCGGTGGCCTGCATGGCCAGCGCCTCGATTTCACTCTTCATCAAGCGATGATGATGTGAATTCTGAATCATATTCAAGTTGCTCTTTGAGCCGAAAGATCTGGAGAACTCAATGAATCTTGTCGAATTGGCCCAGCGCATCAAGCAATTTCGCGTGCAGCGAAACCTTACCCTGGAGGAGGTCGCCCAAAGCTCAGGCCTGACAAGAAGCTGGCTTTCCAAAGTGGAAAACTTCCGCGTGACACCCTCTCTGCCTGCGTTGGGACAAATCGCGCAATCCCTGGGCGTATCGATCGCGACCCTGGTGGAGGGACTTGACCAGAAGCCAAAACTGGTCTGTGTCCGATCCGATGAACGTCTGCTCGTCGAGCGTGATCGACCCAATTCGACGATTGCCTACGAATCGCTGGCGCACCAGCGGGCACGCCGAGCAATGGATCCATTCGTCTTGACGGTGCCGCCTGGCGTGGCGCGTAAAGAGGCGCTCGCGCACGAGGGAGAAGAATTCCTGATGGTATTGAGTGGGAAAGTGGATTTCGAATACGGCGAACAGCATCTTAAGCTGAAAAACGGCGATTGCCTTTATTTTGACGCGGATGAGAAGCACCGCCTGATCAATCCGTACAGACGAGAGGCCAAAGTCTTGTGTGTGTTTCAGGGAAGCGACGGGGCGTAGGCCCGAATACGTTCAACTTCTCATGGTTTTTCGCCCCGTGCGAGTCGGGCGTTGATGTCTGCGATCACCGGTTCGATCTCGGCGATGCTGTCGATGACATAGTGAGCCCCCGCCTTGCGGAGTATTTCACGGGTCAGGTTGAGTCGTCGTTCGATCTCTGCGGATGGCAATTGGTCGGCCTCTTCCAGTGAGTTGATGTTCATGTAGTTGCTATAGCGAGCTACGCCGACGCCCCAACAACCGCCTTCGAGCGCCTCTCCAATGCCCGAGATGGTGTCGTCGACTTTCACGACGGATTGAATGGGATGAACGTCCATTAGATCGAGATTACGGTAGACCATAAACGGCTTGGGCCGAGCGCCTTGGGCGACATCATCGCCCGCAACAGACGCATCTGGAACGAAGCCCTGTTTCTTCGCCTCCTCTTCAAGGATGTCGACCATCGAACGTACGAAGCCTGTCGAGACCCCAAGCTTGATTCCCTGCGACTGCAATCGCTTGCACACCTCTGCCACACCGGGTAGCAGCGCCGTGTAGTTGCGAAGGCAAGCGATCTGGGTTGGCACGAAGTGGTCGAACATGGCAGCCACATCGTGGCTGTCAGGATAAGATCCGTGGACACCTCGCCATCGTTCCCGAATCTCCGGGACTTCGGTCAATTTCGCGATGTGAAGGTCTTTGCGAAGCCCCATCGGTCCACGCGCCTCTTCCATCGATATCTCGACGCCTTTGGTCTTAAAAACTTCGACGAACACCACCGCCGGGGCGATGACATAGGCATCGGCCGTCGTACCACTCCAATCGAGTACGAGGCCTTTGACCCGGCCGCGATACGAACGCGAGTACACGTAGTCAGTCTGAAAACTCATTGCTAACGGCTCCTTCGGGAAACGGCTGAACGACATGTTCTCCGTATTCAGGAGAACGCGACGGTCGAAATTGTAGGCGATTGTTGATTAAGAATCAACTCCTCTCCGGCGCCGTGCAGGGCTATCGCGCGAAAGGTTTTCCTTGTTTACCGAAAACATCGGTTAGGACTAACGTAGCCTATTATAGATAAACACCTTACACAGAGAGCGTTTGGCTCTGTCAGAAAACTCTAATCTGATGCCAATTTCAGGTACCGCCGAATGAAGGCCATCTTCATCATTCTGCCAAGTTTCTTTGCCGTTTTCTCGAACCGAGAGAAGATTCGACGACATTCTTTCAACCACCCAGTCAATCGTTCAATGACAGTGCGTACCAATCACCTATCGACCGCTGCATTACTGGCGGATTCTCCGCTGAACCAATAGGGTTGAATGTCTTCACCTGTGGACTCTTTAACATTTGAAGTGTGACCGTCTAACCAGAGGAGATTGCACCTGCGTGCATGTCGATAGATCTGTCCCAGTGAATCCGGATAGTGTTCAGCCGTGTTATAGGATAGACCGGTCAACTCCTGACGCCACTGGGGCAGGTTAATACGGTCACCGTCTCTAATGTGTAGCATATCTCCGTTGTTTTCCAGAAAATGTTCGATATGGTCTAAGGCCAGGATCCTCATGGAAGCCCGAGGGGTCAAGAGGACTTTTCTATTTTTCTTGCGTCCGCTGAGGAAACCATTCAAGCCGTAGGTGCCATTCATGTAGAGTTCAGAATTGTCATAATCGCCTAAGTCGTCCATATACCTGGAAGATGGACAGACAAAGGCATCGACTGCTTCGCAGTAAGGATGATATGCAACTCCCCAGTAGGCCTTACTAGCGTCTTTGTCGATCAACTCACCCGTGATCGCTCTGCTGACACTCGATCCAAAACGATACCATAATCCTTGATTGGGAGAGTAGTGGGTCTTCCCGTCATTATCCTCGGCGTACATGATGATCGCCAGATGAATATTCTTCAAATTCATTTTGCAGACCACCCCCTTCCCCTGTTCGCGTGCTCTATGCAAAGAAGGCATCAAGACAGCCATGAGCAAAGCGATGATGGCAATCACGACCAGAAGTTCAATCAGTGTGAACGCGCCTGCCCTTCGGGTTTTCGACCTGTCTTCGCAAGTATTCATGGCGCCATCTTTCAAAAAGGGGGCCTATACCTGGAGGTGCGGTATAGGCCCCAAACGGAATTCTACGTCTGCAAACCTGGCCGGCACCCACTCAACTCGCACGGTCCGTCTGCATGACCGCACAGTGTCATCCGTTGGTCCGTGGTGCCAGGTGTCTTCCAATGCGATTCTACTCGAAGCTGATGTGGAGCAGTGGTGCTTCACTGGGTCTCCCGTCAAACGACTCGGCTTCCCGGGTTCCCGCAGAGGGATTGGCCGGGTTGTCTCCAAACATCAGCACGATTGCCTCGCCGGACCAGTCGGGCTGATTGACGATCTCCTGGATAATACTGGAAATGTCAGGG
>JADFHU010000538.1 GCA_022567055.1 Planctomycetota bacterium | reverse complement strand
GGCGATCAGCGGTGACGGCAACACCGTTGCCCTTGTCACCCGCGGCAGCGACGGCGGTCTGTT
The DNA here is from genome assembly GCA_022567055.1 of Planctomycetota bacterium. Lineage (GTDB taxonomy): Bacteria > Planctomycetota > Phycisphaerae > Sedimentisphaerales > Anaerobacaceae > JAIPFM01. Next base: position 4,451 of record JADFHU010000538.1, on the reverse strand, counting down.
TGCCATCGGATTCGATGGGTCCAACTTCCGCGAGGTTCTTAACGCAAAAGACGCGCCTGCCCGCTTTACCGACCATCCGTCCCATGCGCGGCTCAGTTACGATGGATCCTTCTTTCTCCACGGCATGGACAACCTCCTGGTCCGGCTCAGCGACGGTCTGGCCCGCAACCTAGGTCCGTCCTGGGACTCCAGTGTCAACACTGTTTTTGATGTCGGCATGTACCGGTTGGCCATGAACCGTGATGCCACGCGTTTCGTTTTTATCAGCCGTCAAGAGTCCGGCCGTATGACACTCACTTCGCTGACGGCCAATCCAGGCGACGTAGGCCAAGCGCCACGCATCACTGATGTGCGACTCGACCCGTTCGAGCTTGTCGCTGAACAGCCCAGCAAGCTAAGCGCACGGGTATCGACCGACCTTCGCATCACTCATGCGCGCACGCGGGTCTTTGCTCGAGCGCGTTTGGACAAGGATGTCTCCTATCGCGACATGCGAGACGATGGCAGAGACGGTGACGCCAAGGCCGCCGACGGCATCTACACCTTCGACAACCTGCTGCCCGGGAGCGATAGCAAGGATTGGAACGGCTCACGCGTCATTCGCGTTTTCATACAGGGGTACGATGAACTGGACCTGGCCCACGCCACCGCGGTCGACTACGGCCCCTGGCCGATAGCGCGCTAGCCCGCAAGCATCGCGAGACTGCACAACGAGATTCTAACGGGCGAATCCTTTTGGACCGACCATTACTTCTCCACCAACGCGCCCTACTTTCGGGACACCCTGGCGGTGCGTTTCCCCGTTCCGCCGGCTGCGCACGGCACACCGCCGAGTTGGGTGGACCAGTCCGACAATCCGGCCTGGTGGCCCGAGGGCGATCTGTTCAATGGGGGTGTGCATGGGGGATACTACGCCTCCATCGCCGGACCGGCCAAGAACCTGCGCTTGCCGGACGATGTCAGTCCCTATCTGTTTGAATAGGTGCCCGGTGCGCAGCAGCATCTGATCCCCTTCGACGAGGGGCAGTTCCCCGGCCGACTGCCGGAAGCGGTCAAGTTGGTGGAACCGGCGGATCCGGGTGATGCGAAGGGCGTAGTCCTGAGCTGCCGGGAAAGTCGCAACGCGGTGGGCTACCAGCTACTGCTTGGGGCCGATCCTGCTGCGGTCGAGACCTACCAGGTTCTGGCCGATACACCGGAGCCACCGGTGCTGGCCTTGGAGACGCTTCCCTTCGATCCGGCCTTCTGGACCGTGCGGGTGAGGGACGCCCAGGGCTCCACCGTGCATGCAGACCCGCGACCGCTCTCTCGCGTCGGCCTGACCTGGCGGGTCGAAAATCTCCGCTCGGGAGAGCGCAGCACCTCGATTCAGGCGGCCATCGACGTCGCCTGGGAGGGCGATGAGATCGTGGTCCAGCCCGGGGTCTTTCATGAAAACCTCTCCATTGGTACCAGACGTCTGACCCTGCGCTCGGTCGATCCGCAAGATCTCGACCTCGTGTCGCGAACCGTGATCACCAGCTTGGGCCGCCCCCGACGGACCGTGCTCGACATTCGGAACGTCTCCGATGTCAGCGTTCTGGGTCTGTCGTTGATAGGTGGTTCCCATGGGACCCGTTGCGCAAAAAGCGATGTCACGGTCGAGAACTGCCTGGTGCTGCTGAACCTCCAGGGCATGGCGATTGAGAACAGTTCCGTGACACTGGCGCATTGCGTCATCGCCGACAACCAGGGCGCCGGCGTCACAGTGAGCGCACAGGGCCGACAGAGGGGACTGACGAGCCAGCTTCTATCTTGCGTAGTCGCCAACAATGGTTCCTACGGCATTGAGGCGGTCCAAGGCCTGGTGGATTTGGATCAGTGTACCCTCCTGGAGAACCGCGGGCCCGGCGTCTCGGCCGGAACAGCAACGTTGATTCGTTCGCTTGTCTACTATAATGGCCCTGACGCGTCCGGACCTCAACTGGAGGGGGTAGAGATAGAGGCGATTGAAAGCAACATCCAAGGCGGCTGGCCCGGCGTCAGGAATCGGGATGAAGATCCCGGCTTCGAGTGCCTCAGACGCCTGTGCCCGACACCCCTTTTTGAAAACGGCAGGGTCAAGTTGCCAGGCCACTACCGGCGGTGAATCGGTGGCGAGCATTTCCCATGTCCACCCCCGCGCATCGCGAAGAGGAGAGGACTTGCCTTGTCTGCGACGTGATCGGGTTCCTCTCTCTTCTATCTGCTGGAATGGGGGCCCAGCATTCATGGGACGGCCTGCACGTCTTTGCCTAATATTTCATTACATGTTTGACAGACCCTCCACGGCACGTATAATTCCGCTTCTATGAATGCAGAGTACTTGAACCAATACCTCTTTGTGGGTCTCTTTGCCCTGTTTGCCCTGGTCTTCGGCATGCTTCCCTTGATCGCCGCTAGATTTGTGACGCCCAGGAAACCTTCGAAGTCGAAACAGGACACCTATGAATGTGGCCTGGAGGCCGTGGGAGAACCCTGGATCCAGTTCCGGGCCCAGTTTTACGTCATCGCGCTGATCTTCATCATCTTTGACGTGGAGACGATCTTTATCTTTCCCTGGGCGGTCGCCTTTCAGAAGCTCCGCGCGGAGAAGCTGGACGTCGAAGCCTTCTGGGCCATGATGATTTTTGTGGGTATTTTGGTCCTTGGGCTCCTCTACGAATGGCGCAAGAAGTCCTTAGAATGGGAATAAACCGGTCGCTCTGAAAGGGCGTCTTACCCTATAGCCAATGGCATTTTCCAAAAACAAGTCGCAGGTGGACGATGGTCTCAAGAGCGAATTGGCCAAGAAGGGCATCGTCATCACCACCCTCAATGAGCTCTACAACTGGGGCCGTCGTTCCTCGATCTGGCCCATGCAGTTCGGCCTGGCCTGCTGCGCCATTGAGATGATCGCCACCGCCTGTGCCCGATACGACATCGCCCGCTTCGGGGCGGAACTCTTCCGAGCCTCGCCCAGGCAGGCGGACCTCATCATCATTGCCGGCACGGTCACCAAGAAAATGACGCCCCAGGTGGTGCGCCTCTACAATCAGATGGCCGAGCCCAAGTACTGCATTACCATGGGGGCCTGTTCTATCTCCGGTGGGCCTTTCATCGATGGGTACAACACGCTACGTGGCATCGATCGTTTCATTCCGGTGGATGTCCATCTGCCGGGTTGCCCGCCTCGTCCGGAGGCCCTGCTTTACGGGCTTCAGACCCTGCAGAAGAAGATCGATAGCCAGGACTTCAGGAAGGCACCTTGGTATCAGAAGGGATTGAAACGGGAGTATGCGATTCCCGACCTGGGCCCGAAAGGTCTCATTCCCAAATTCAATCCGGAAGTGTGGCAGCCTAGGGAAGAGGACCATCGGAAAGAGAAGTATGGTTCACCCATGGTCATAGGCAAGAAGACCAAAGCACCGGATTTGGACGCCCCCCCGAAGCAGCCCAAGGCCCCGGCTCCCAAACCCCCGAAACGAAGCGACGATTCTCCGCCGCCTTCCAAAGAAGCCTGAGCCATGACGCTAGACGAGGTCAAACGACACATCGAGAAGCATCTGCCGGGCGTCGCGCTGAAGCCGGTACGTGAGAGCCTCTTGGTGGAGAATCCCCAGGACCTGCCTCGGGTCGTGGCATTCCTCAAGGACGATGGAGTGTTGCAGTTGAATTATCTTTCCTCGGTGACCGGGGTGGACTACCTCCATTTTCTCGAGTGTGTCTATCATCTCTATTCGATGGAGAATAAGACGTATGCGCTCCAGCTGCGCGTGCGTGTCGATCGTGAGAATCCTCACGTCCCCTCTTTGGTGCCCATCTTCCGCGGGGCCGAGTTCCAGGAACGAGAGGCCTACGACATGTATGGCTTCCAATTCGACGGCCACCCGGACCTGCGGCGTATTCTGATGTGGGATGGTTACGTAGGGTATCCGATGCGCAAGGACTATGAGCAGGAAGACTCGGAAGTCCTCGACGGGGATGACATCGAGTGGCTGCAGAAGCATGGCGTGAGCGTTTCCGAGGAACACATCAAGATGGCCGAGTCGCTGCAGACCGGTGGTGAGTCCGAGGAAACCGAGTCGGAGCAAGCAGAGGCCTGATGTTCGAGAAGATGCGTGTAAAGACCAAGGTGATTGACTCCGGCAAGAGCGGTCTCGACACGCAGACGCTCGAAGTCAACGTGGGTCCGCAGCATCCCTCCACCCACGGCGTCTTCCGCATGACCGTCGTGTTGGATGGCGAGGTCGTCAAGAGTCTGCGACCCGTGATGGGCTATTTGCATCGCAATCACGAGCAGATCGCGGAGAATATCACCTATTCGTCCTCCATGCCCTACACGGATCGCCTCGACTACTTCAATTCGATGAGCAATAATCAGGTCTGGGCCATGACGGTCGAACAGTTGGCGGAGGTGGAGATCCCCGATCGGGCCGAATACATTCGCGTCA
>JADFHU010000537.1 GCA_022567055.1 Planctomycetota bacterium | reverse complement strand
GATCGAAGTTTTGCTGGGTAGATGATCTGCATTGCAAGGTCGCGGGCACTGGAAACGTTTTTCAGACAATGTCATTGGAGAAGGCATACGTAAGTGTTCACAGGGAAACACTATCGCCATTATTTGAGCTTCGCTCAAAGGAGAATTACACGGGAAGAAAAGAAGACAGGGAAGGGCTAACGCCGATACTGAGGATCCTTTTTCGAGGGATGGCCCTTGCAGATTGGCGGCAGCCCCTTCAAATCTTCCTGTGAAATACACAATTCGAGCGAAGCTCGAACCAGGAAATGCAGACAGTATTCCAGTGATCGGTTACGAAAAAATTAAGACACCCATAAAACTGATTTGCAACTCAACTTTATGAAAACTTTATTGGGCGGGTATCCGATTCTAATGAATAATCCGGAAAGTTAAATTGAGACGCGGTCCAACAGGAATCTTAGATTTAGGAATTGCATGTACCCAGTGATGTTGCGTAGGACCTCGCATCAGAAGTAGACTTCCATGTGACAATTCCAGTTCGATTTTGGGAAGACGTTTTTCGCTTTTGTGCTTCAAGACAAATCGACGCGTCGCTCCAAAACTGACCGAAGCGATTATCGGATTCTTACCCAATTCCGGTTCGTCGTCGCTATGCCACGCTACCGAATCACGTTCATTGCGATATAGATTCAATAAAACGCTATTGAATTTAACTCCGGCTTCAGCATCGACGGCCTGTTTAATCGTTGATAAAGGAACGTTCCAAGGAAGAGGTTTCATGCGAATTCCGGAATAAGAATAGTTTTTTCCCGAATGACCGTACCACGCAGTGAGTCGAGGCAATTGCGTCTCTCTGCGACCGCGTTTGAGGGCGTTCTGTCGCCATTGAACCATGGCGAGCAACGTTTGAAAAAAATCGTCGCTTTGGGAAAGATCAAAGAATTCACGAATCCAACACAGATCGCCATTGGGCATCTCGGGAGGCCCGATCTTTATCATTTGGGGTTCCTTAAAGAATTCCATTTGTTGCATGCAATCGAGGCTCTAAGGCTCCTCCTGAACAGCACCTGGGCCCAACGGCTGACCATAACTAAACTCAACAAAGTTGCCGTCCGGATCTTTGATGCCGCAATAGTAACCCACTGGATAAGGTTCCTCCCTTGGCTCCCACTCGAGAATCCCCTCTGTTTGTGCGCGTTCTGCAATATGATCGACAGCTGTACGGCTGCCAAGGGCAAAGCCAAGGTGTGAAAAATCCGAAGAGGATTGATTACGACCCGGACCACCGGGCAGAATAACCAAAACAAACTCCGATTCCTTATTGGGTTCCGCCAGCCAGACGATACGGTTTCCATCTGAAACACGTTGGTGGACGAGCCGCATACCCGCATAGGACCGATAGAACTCAACACATGCATCTAAATCCCGAACGTGTAAAGCAAGATGGGTAAGCGAGATCGACATTCATACTCCTTCCGATGGTCTAGTCACCTAACGTTCGGCATCAGCGGCCGCGGCTTATCCGCGGTCCACTGCATGCCGTCGTTATCTGAGCCCTCTCAGTTGTTGCCCTTGTTTTCAAAGTGGACGAAGTCTATCAGGAACACTGCACCCAGAAAGAGAGCCTTCAACTTGACGTCCCATTCTGCCGGAAACATCACACCGAAATTATCTGCGTCCGTGAAACTTTCCTTCAATAGACCACTCCACTTCTTTGTTATCTTTCCGTACTCGACCCCGTCATTTCTGATTTGGAATGTCCAGGGGTGCAGTATAGGGCCGAATAGCTGGAATACTTCTTCGCCAGAACTATCGAGCACTGAATAGATGCGGCGCAATACTGAGAATCGTCTCTCTATCACACCTAGCGATTGCCCCTGTGAGTCAACAACTTCGACTCGGTGAAAGTAGAATCGAAAGGGTCGTATCACCCGCAAGACCACCTGACCGTCTTCTGTCAAGACAGCGATAGTAAACGGGCGCTGTGCCTTCAGGAACCAGCGGAGTAGCGTCGAGCCGGCCTCCTCTGCGGCTAGGTACAGCCTGCTACCGGACACGTCTGATACGACATATCTGTTCTTGGTCTCGAAACCAGTGAGAATCTCGCCCCATTCTTTCTGCTGACTTACCACGAGACTGCTGATCGATGACAATCTCTCCACGATTAACCTCCCGTCATGCCATGCCTTTGCTCAGACAACAATAATTAGATAGATCCGCATAAACAGCGGGGTTTCGGTTTTCTGGCCGTATAATCTGCCGCTGCAGCGACTCGGCAGAACATACTGATCACTTTGATTTCCAGGGCTTACGTTCCAGACATGCTTTTATCATGGCGTTTCATACGGATCGGCATAAAAACTCCATTGATCCGGTCAGAGGGCATCCACCGGACTGCGAACGTCTGCAGGGCCGCGAATGAGTACGTGCGTATAAATCATGGTCGTCTTCACGTCTTTGTTGCCCAAGAGTTCCTGGACCGTGCGAATGTCGTACCCGTCTTCCAACAGGTGGGTCGCAAAGGAATGTCTGAATGTATGGCACGTAGCTCGCTTTGTCAATCCGGCCCTTCGCGCCCTTGCCGTCATGACCACGGGCAGGCGCGCGGCCCTACGGACGCGGATAACCTCGCCTAGATCGCCGGTTCAAGACCTTCCGATACAGGAACAGCAACGCCGAAATGCACCAATAGATTTCAGTGATTGGCTTTTCTCAGCGATCTCTGCGTCTCTGCGGTGAGTCTAAGAGCCCCTACACAAAATGACTCTGCATTCAAACGGCTTATTCTGCGCCTGGACGGCGTCAGGCTCCATCGACCGTCCTCGGACGGCCTGCTTCGCCTTCCTTGCCAGACACAGAAACGCTCGTTTTCGGTGCGACGATTCATTTTGCGTAGGCGCTCTAAAGTTTTTCACAATTACTTCTGCCACATTTGCGCGCATGTTTGCTGCCGGCACGAAAAGATATCTCTCACGGAGCCACCGCACAGAGAAAAGACAGAGGAAAGCAACAGCCTCTCGGCAGCCTCTGCGATCTTCCACCCTCCGTAGCAGAGCTACTGCGGAGGACAGGCCGCGAGAGACATGCTTTCGGGTTGCGGCCGAAGGCCGTGCTAAGGCCGATAGTCCCGCGTCGCCGGGTGCGCCACCAGAAACTCCACAATCAGTTTGACCGTGTTGTCCAGATCCTTCGTGGAGATGACCTCGACGGGCGTGTGCATATAGCGGTTGGGGATGCTGATGAGAGCCGTGGCCGTGCCACCGCGGCTGAGTTGCATGGCATTGGCATCGGTGCCGGTGCCGCGCGGTTCCGCGGTGATCTGGTAGGGAATCTTCTTCTGTTCGGCCACTTTGAAGAGCAGGTCCTCCATGACCGGGTTGATGTTGGGACCGCGATGCAGGACCGGCCCCTTGCCGAGCTTGACCTCTCCAATCTTCTTGGGATCGGTCTCCGGGTGGTCGCTGGCAAAGGTGACGTCCAGGGCGAAGCCGGCATCCGGGTTGACCCGATAGGTGGAGGTGATCGCCCCACGCAGGCCGACCTCCTCCTGCACGGTGGCCACGCCCATCACGCAGATGCGGAGCTTGCGCCGGGCCAGGGTCTTCATGACCTCGGCCACCACGTAGGCGCCGGTCTTATCGTCGGTGGCGCGGGAGACCAGCTTGTCCCCGGCCAGCCTTCGGCAGGCGACGTCTATGACCATAGGATCGCCTACGGAGACGCGCTTCTCTGCTGCACTTTTGGAGTCGGCGCCGATATCGACCCAGATGTTCTCCATCTCCACACCCTTCTTGCGTTCGTCCGGGGTCATGAGATGAATGGCCTTGCGACCGATGACGCCGAAGATCTCCTTCTTCTTGGTCATGATCTTGACGCGCTGACCGACGAGGAGCGCGGGGTCCATTCCTCCGATTTGTGCGGTGTAAAGGAAGCCCTTTTTGTCGATGTGAGTGACCATGAGGCCGATCTCGTCGATGTGCCCGGCGAGCATGAACTTGAATTCCGCGTCGGGATTGAGGACAGCGATAGAGTTGCCGTGAACGTCGGGGATGAGTTCGTCTACGTCGTCTTTAAGGTAGTCACGCCAGAGCTTGGCGGCGGGTTGTTCATAGCCCGAGGGGCTCGGTGTTTGCAGCAAATTGACTAAGAACTCTTCTGAGAGCTTGTTCATGCCATTCCTTTCGCATGGGTTTCCAAATGGAGATCATCGAAAGCGTGATTCCTAATCGTAGTATCGTCATTTGCCCTGAATCTATTTAGCCAACCCCAGAAAAACGATGTGATGAGGCGAGGCCGATGATGGCCACACTCTTGTCCTTCGGATCGCAGGATGCAAATGCAACAGCAATGGAGCGTCCATGACAACGACTGAGCAGAGCGAGGCCGGACCTTCCTGTCGCTACATCGAAGGTTCCACTGAACATCCTGGTGTCCCCAAACACGGCGCCGTTGACAGAACTGCAAGATACGGGTATCAATCGGGTCAGCTTCGACCCTCTCCGTTCAGGGCTTGCTTCGGCAGGCTGTCACGT
>JADFHU010000536.1 GCA_022567055.1 Planctomycetota bacterium | reverse complement strand
CTATACAAGTGGGAGAAACGAAGCCCAAGGCCGCCATGGCGGCCTTGGGCTTCGTTGATTCTTCTCACATGAGGACGTCATGACCGAAATAGGCCCTCACTAGGCCGATCATCCGACTTTAAGTCGGGCAAGAGGATAGGAATTCTCCATGCCATCCAACGACGGTGTTTGTCAGAAGGTGGCCAAGAAGGTGTCTATGTCCACGTAGGTCGGTTGTTGGGACTGACCTGATTCTGGAGATACATTCTGGTTCGTTGAGAAGCCGAAATCCAGGTCTCGGGCCAAGCCTTCGACATCGGGTGGGGCCCTGGAAGCCGGCTCCTGCCAGAGGCCGCAGTGGCGCAGGATCTGTTCGATGACCTCGGCCTGCGGGGGTGGGTTGATGTGAGCTAGCTATCCAGTCAAGTTAGCCAACCCGGCGGCCATTGATCAATACGATGGTATCAAACAGGCCAATGATCTGACAGACGCCGCGTTTCTGGCCCACTTGACCAGGCTGGATATTGTAAGTGGTCATTTTCCTGACACTCTTCTGTTGAAATCAAAGTATTTTAAAATTATGTAAAAAGCGTCTTATAATAATCAAGCTCGCGTCTATCATAATCAGGGTTCCAAGGACAGCCGGGCCTATCGGCAAATCCTGAAAGAATGTTCAAATCGGAATTTTGGCCGAGGAGCGGAACGGTTTCCCAGGGGCGGTTCGACGGCGCGCACTGGCGAGACGCGTGACGGCGATTCGTGGAAGAATCTTCTACTTCGAGGACGCTTCAATCCATCTGCCTCGACACGCTAAGGGCCTGGCCTGCCCGACGTCAGCCACTTCATAATAGTGATCAATGACTCCTATTCCTGGCGAATCCGAGCCATGGCGCCGCTTGCCATTCCCTTTCCTCCCAGAAGTTCAATCCGATCGGTCACCACGGGGACATACCGTTGGGAGACAAACGACTGGACGCCGTTGTCCATGGAGGTCTGTTTGAATTCCGGATGTCCGGGTTGAAGTTGGACTTCATGTCTCCTGTAGAAATCCGCCGCTGCGGCAGAGCGACTCTTTAGCGATTCCGATGACCAGTTAACTTTTACGACGCCGGCAGCGACTGCGGCTTGAAGCGACTCGGAAGACAGTCCGGACGATCCGTGCAAAACAATCCCGATGTCCCGATTCGTAATCTCCCGTGCCAACAGCCGCTGACGTTCAACGGCCTCGGCGCTAAACTCCGGAAAGCCGCACTCCGATAGACCGTGTCGTGTCCCGACGCCGGGCGCCCACAACCACACGCAATCCGGAAAGTTCTGCTCGACACCCCTTAACAGTCTCTGCGCCACATCGGGCGGCGTTAAACCGTCATCCACACCGGCTTCCATTTCCAATGTGACTGGCCGCTGATGCACCTGAGCCGCTTCACACAATCGACAGATAATGTCGATATTCTCCGATTCTGATAGTTCGGAAGAATCGAGAGAAATGGTGGAGGGCGAAACAGAGTGGATCTCGCCATTCAATCCCAAGGGCAACCCTCGTAGCGCACGCGTCAAGAGTTCCATCGTTTGTGGACCCTTGATATGGTCCGTGTGCAGCAGGATCGGCAATTCGTCATAGGGTGGGGCGTTGGCTCGTTGGGCCAATTGAATGGCGTAATTGGTCAGTCCGGCGATGGCATCTCCCGCGCTAAAGCTTCTCCCCGTGAGCTGCCACAGACTTGTTTCGATAATGATGGGCGATCCGCAGTGTCGAGCCGCTTCGAGGCAATCCGTGATGGCGGCCGGACTGTCCGCATTAACGGCGAGGACGGCATAGTGATGTTCCAAGGCATCTTGGAAGAGGATTCTGGATTGCTCGGGATTCAGGAGCATAGCGAAATTGACTCAGTCAAAAGCCACCTTGATGTGTTTGATTTTCAGATATTCAAAGATGGCACGACGCGATAGTTCCATGCCAAATCCGCTGTCTTTCCAGCCGCAGTAGGGCCCATAGTCGGTGTTAACGGCTCCATGATTGACACAGACCGTTCCTGTTTCCAGAGCTTCACTCACCCGTATGGTCGTAGGGTAATGGCTGGTGAACAAGTAGGAGACCAATCCGTAAGACGAATCGTTTGCGAGTTGGACTGCTTGATCGATGGCATCAAATGAAACCAGCGGCACGACCGGACCGAACGTTTCTTCTTTCATGACCAGCATGTCGTGGGTGCACTGAGTCAGGATAGTGGGAAGGAAATAATGGCCAAGCGCATAGGCTTCACCCTCGGGGCCCTTTCCCCCGCATACCAGGCAAGCTCCTTTGCTGACCGCGTCGGCGATATGACGCTTTACAGTTTCCAGCCCGCTCTTTGTCGCCATGGGACCGAGATCTACCGCACCATCCGTCACGCCATCTCCGATCGACTGCTGTTCTGCCAGACGGCGTAGTTCCTGGGTCAATTCATCGTGGAGGGATGAATGCACGTAGACTCGATTGATGCTGCTACACGACTGGCCCATATTGCGGAACCCCTTGTAGGCAATGATCTTTGCCGCAAGGTCGACATCGGCATCTTCACAGACGATGGCAGGACAGTGGCCGCCCAGCTCCAGGGAGATCTTCTTCAACCAGGGAGCGGTCATGGACATCAGTTTCTTGCCGGTTTCCGAGGACCCGGTCATGGCAACCTTCGAGATGGCCGAATGCTTGACCAGGGCTTCACCCAGCTCTCCTCCGGGACCATTCAATACGTTGATCACGCCGCCGGGAATGCCACCCTCGATCAATGCCTCGCAAAATGCCGTGGGAGACATCGGTGTGACGGTGGTGGGCTTGACGATCACGCTGCATCCCGCCGCCAGCGCCGGGCCGAGCTTCCAACTGAGCAAGGATACCGGATAATTCCAGGGCGTTATGAGCGCACAGACACCGACGGGTTGATACGTCACCCATGAACGATATTCGGATTTCTCCGTGGGATTGGTGTAGCCTTCGACCCGCAAACCTTCAGCGGCATAGTAGTCGATGGTATCGCAAGAAGCGATGATTTCGCCTCGGGATTGATCTAAGGGCTTTCCCTGCTCGAGTGCCATGAGACGGCCGATTTCATCTGCCTGCAGTCGCACCTGAGCCGTGGCCTGTCGCATGATCTTCTCTCGCTCATAGGGCGTTTTCTTCGACCAGTCTGTGAAGGCTTTCTGGGCTGCTTGCACGGCCAACTCGATATCGGCAGAACCGGCTTTGGCAATGCTTCCGACCACTTCACCTGTGGCCGGTGACCTCACTTCAAAGCGTGTTCCCTGCACTGCTTCGCAAGATTCAGCGCCGATGAGGAGCTTTACACTATGGATGTCCATCATGAGTCTGATTGCGGTAGGATGCACACTTTCAATGCTTCACCACGCTCCATCAGCGGAAAGGCCTGGGTGACGTCGTCGAGTTTCAAGTGATGCGTAATAATGGGATCCGGCACATCACGAACGATGAGTTGTTCTTTACCTTCGTAAACAGCGGCTTTCATGCTTTGGCGGCCTTCATTCTCTGTTTGGGTAAATGATCAAACTACAGGCAATCTGATTTCCCGAGGAGGAGAGATTATACCACCGGAAGAGATTTGGACTCAAGGGGGAAATCTCTGGTGCAGGGAGCGCAGTTCCCCGGCTGCAAATGGACCAACTGGGACACCGGCCTTCACACTGCCCTGGTGGCCCGCTGGCCAGGCGTGGTACCGGCAGGCAAGCGGACCGATGCCATCGTACAGTATGTCGATGTGCTGCCGACGCTGCTGGAGTTGGCCGGGTCGCCCGCCAGTGAAGGTGAACTGGATGGAACCAGCTTCTTGCGGGTGCTCAAGGGTGAAGCCGATACACACCGCACCTTTGCCTACGGTGTACACAACAACATACCGGAGGGACCGCCCTACCCTATCCGCACGGTGACAGACGGCGCATTCCGCTACATTCGAAATCTGGCCCCCGACGAACTCTACATCGAAAAGCACATGATGGGTTCCGGTGGTCTGGTCGCAATGGAGCGGAAGTACTGGTTCACTTGGGTGCTCGACGCGTGGAAGAATGAACGCACCTATAATCTGGTCAAGCGCTACCAGAGCCGCCCGGCCGAGCAGTTCTACCACACGGAAAAGGATCCCTTTGAAATGCAGAACCTGGCCGACCACCCGGCCTATGCGGGACGGATGGAGCGGCTCTCTGCCGAGTTGGACCGCTGGATGCAATCGCAGGGCGATCCCGGCGCAACCGTCGACACGCTTGACGCGTTTCAAGCGGCGAAGAAGGGCAACGCACCCTTCGGACCCAAACTGTAACTGAGCCCACTCGCCATTGAATGACGGCATCGACCTGCCTTGAAGTCCATGGGAGTTGCATGGACCCTGGCGATGTCACTCACGCCGAGAGAAAAAACAAGAAAGATTTGTGATTGGGGACCAAAGTAGTAAAATAGGCTCTACCAACGAACAAAAGTTTTTTCCGTACTTTGGTATTTTTCGTATACGCCTGGCTGGCTACGAAAGTAGCAGCGGCGCAGCATTACCGC
>JADFHU010000535.1 GCA_022567055.1 Planctomycetota bacterium | reverse complement strand
CGAATTCTCCGGCAGGCTCCGCGGTCACGCCTCATCGGTGCTTCGGGCCAGTTTAACCGCTCCCTCAGGGTAACATGGGAAAGCTTTGTGACATGCCACTGCAAGTGGGGGGCCCCGGGGCAATCGAATGTAAACTTAGGCAGACGTTAATGCCCCCTATTGGACTAAGCGGCTTCGCCGCATAACGAGGCCTTGATCTTGACGCACGCTCAGTCCAATACGGTTTCACCCATCGGCTGCGCGACGGGAAAAACCATATCTATTTCTACCCCTCGCCGGGATCTCACGGGGGTAGTAATCAAGGACAAAGTAATCAGTTTCTGGCTCATACCGATCATTGATGACTGTTTACTGAATTACTTGAACGATAGGACTCCAGGCCAATTGGCATTCCTGCTGCATTTCGTACGGATTTGGAATCTACATGCGATCGCCCTGGGCAGCCGTAGCGTTCACTTGACAGTGGCTGTGCATGGGGCACCAAGCAGGTCAACATCAGGCGGTGTCAGAAGACTCGATCTGGCTTCCCCTCGGGTCTGAGCCTCGGGCGGCAACGACGGAGTTTTCTGACAAAGCCCAACCCTTCTTATCTTCGGAACAAATGGGACCCTCTAACCGTTTATAGAGTTGTTGGCGGATCAGATTCTTGAAACAAGACGCCCATTCATACGACCAGTTGGTCCTGCCACACCTGGACGCCCTCTTCCGCGCCGCAATGGCAATCTGCGGCTCCCGACAGGAAGCGGAAGATCTGACTCAGACGACTCTGGTCCGGGCCTTGGAGCGATTCGATACGTTTAAGCCGGGAACCCATTGCCGGGCGTGGCTTTATCGGATCCTGCGCAATCTCTGGACCGATCAACTGCGCCACATGAAAGTCGTCGGGTCCTCGCGATCGATCGACGACAAAGTCGTGGAACTCGAAGATGAACATCCGGAAGAAGTCGTCTGGTCGAACGCCCAGGACCTGCTGGAGAATTTTTCTGATGAACAGGTCATCAAGGCGATGCGTCAACTGCCGGAGGAGCAACGGCTGAGTCTGTTCTTGACAGAAGTTGAACGGTTCAGCTATCAAGAGGTCGCCGAGATGACCGGTGTCGCGATAGGCACGGTCAAGAGCAGAATCAACCGGGCCCGGGCACTGCTCACGCAGAACCTACAGGACTATGCCAGGGAGATGGGATTCCTGGAGACGCGAACATGAGCCACCTAAGCAATGAGCAAATTGACGATATCCTGATTTCAGGTGCAGGGCAACCGGACCATCTGAAGGACTGCGGTAGCTGCCGAACGAAGCTGGCACACAGACGGGCTTTAGGAGAGCGCGTGCGGAAGGCCTTTAAATCTATCGAAGCCGACGATGACCTACGAAACCGAATTCATGCGGCAGTCGCCAACAACCCCCAAGATGGCTCTCACGCAACGGCCCCTGCCTCGTTCCGGAACCGGGCCCCCAGACGTCTCTACCCTTTCCTCGCCGCCGCAGCCGCAGTCATCTTGGTGGCCGTCCCGGTCGCCCACTTTCTCGGAAGGACCTCCCAGGCCAATGCATCCCAGTTGGAACTACTGCGGATCCACCACCACAATCTAAGCGAACACGGTGACATGATGACCGACCTGGATCCCAAATCGGTCGAGGCCTATTTCGAAGAGTACCTGGATCATGCGCCCGACGTCGTCGCCACCGGACCCGGTCTCAACTACTGCGGGTGCCGCGTGCAGACTTATCGGGGCCAACCCGTCGGAAGTTATGTCGTCGACACCTCAGGTGCGAAAGTCACGGTGCTCACCTTGCAGGAGATGCCAGAGGCGTTGGGCATGAAAAAAATGGTTGGCCTCTCGACCGCGGGTCACGTCACATGGGTCGCCACCTGCGAGTGCTGCAACATGGCCGCCGTACGGGTGAGTGGCCAAACCTACTACGCCCTGGGAGAGGCGAGTCACGAGGAGCTGAATCTGGTGCTGGTCGCGCTGGCGGCCTCCTCGGTCGGTAATCAGTAATCGGTCATCAGAAGGAGCGGGAGCGTGGATGCCTGCTCCTGCGCTAGAGCTGGCCTACGACGCCGGGTGAGGGTTCGCCGGCTTGCCAATTGATGGGGTCGTTGCCATAGGTGTCGTAGGGGGCGATGCGGTGCAAGGCGTGCCCCAATCCATCCGCGGTCCTGGGCCAAGGATCGATTCCCTGCGAGAAATCATCGGGGTGGGCGCCGTCGCTGTAGTTGACGCGGTCGATGCGAATCCAGAGGCGCTGGCCCGATTCGTCTCGTTCCCCGGGCATACTGAGCTGGATCTTTTCCCCGCGGTTACTCAACTTGCCCGCCCCCCAGACAAAGATCTGCACGGCATCATCGACTTGAAAGACGCTCTCAAAGGCCAGCCTATCGGCCACCAGGAGGAGAGACGCGTTGGGTTCGATGACCACGGGATCGAAGACCGGGAAGCGGAAGTCAATACCGGGATTGTCGGGGTCATCGGTAAAACGCCAAGATTCGAATTCCAGAGCGCTGTAAAGCCAAACCGGCTCTTGGGTGATGTTGGTCAGTTCGACATACTCGGCGGCGGCCACGCCGACAGGGTGGTACATGATCTCGGTGATCACGATGGGGCCGACCTTGGGACGCGAGTTGGCCTGTCCCGGCGTGGGCGTTGCCAGTGCCACGAAGTTGAAGGTGCCGGTGCTCTTGATGTGCCGCCCCAGGGAGACGCCGGTTTCGGCCGCGCCGAACCGCTCCTGCGTACGGTAGCCCGTCAAGCGTCCCTCTCGTCCGGAGAAGAGCTGCAGGGTTTCGCCGTTCTCGCTCAGGGCGAAGGGGACGTGGCTGCCCGGATGCTTGGGATTGCCGAAGTCTTGATCCTCGTAGAAGACCCAGTAACCGTGCGGGGCGATGATGGTCTCTGCCGGGATCTCAAACTTCTGCAGATTGGTGTTACTCTCACTCAGAAACCAGCCCCCTATGTCCACGGGAAACCCGGACTGGTTGTAGAGCTCGATCCAGTCGGGCGCCAGGTCATGCGAATGAGAGAGGATTTCATTGATGACCACGTCGCCGTGGTTGACCACGTCCCGTCCGTCATCCCAACCGGGTGAGCCGCCCAGGTAAGCACTGGGGCGCCACCGACCGCGGAGGCCCAAGTCGATGCCACCGGCCCCCAGGGAACGAACCGTAAGGGAAAACCCATTCCCGTCGGTGACCCCATACCAACTGCCCTGATAGGAGAAGGCCTCGATCGCTTGCCCCGCCGCATCGACAAGCGAGAGGCGTTCGCCGCTGTCGTTGAGGCTGCCCTCATACTGTCCCGCCACCGGCAGGTCTGCGCCATAGGCCTCCTCCAGGCCATGGATGTCATTCGTGACCAAGATGGTGCCGTCCGGCGGAAGTTCGACGGCGTCGAAGGTGAAGCGAATACCGTCGTCGAAATGTACGAGATTGAGGTTGATGGCCTCGCTGCCTACATTGCTTAGCTCGATATACTCGGTGCCGGCTAGATTGGCATCTTGCCCGTCGATGGGATGGTACATCAACTCCGAAACACGGAGGGACTCGGCTACCGGTCCCACCGCAAAGACGGCGTCCGCCAGGGCGCTGTACCGATCGTCCTTGAGGACCCGCGCCTTGACACGGACACTATGCGTCAAGGGGATGGACCCGGTATAGCGCAGCAGACCCGCCTTGAGCAGACCGAGCGGGTCGTGGCCGCCCGGTTCCGATCCATCTACCGAATAGAAGATCTGTCCCGCTTCATCGGTCGAGACGATGGAGAGTTGAGCGTCGCGGGGGGCATAGCCGCCAAACTGCGGCTGTTGGTTGACGTGGTAGGTGGGCCCCGCAAAGGTATAGACACCTTCGGCCCGGCAGGCGTCGAGGAAGATGGGCAGTCGCTGGGGCACCCACTGGTCCCGCACGTAGGGGTCCATGTTGGGGATGACAAGGGACAGTGTTTCGGCCAGCTCGTCGAACCGTTGCTGCATCCGCGCTTCCGTCAATGCCCCGTCATGGTAGAAGTGTCGGTAGACACGATCCCCAAAGAGCTGGCGAAAGCGGGGATTGACCTTGAGGGCCCGGTAGAGCCTCGAGTTGGGATTGGAGTGGGTGTTCATCTCGTCGAAGAAGACCGTCCCGATTCGATCGGGAAACATGGTCCCTTCCGCATCCCAGACGAAGAAACGCCATCGGCCCGCGGGCGAGCGTTCGCTGGCGGCGGACCAGTTGTTCTGCGGCCAGTCCCAGTCGCCCGACCAGAGCCGCAAGACCAGAGTGTCGACGAAATTGGTGATGTCCAACAGGGAGGCCATCTCCTCATAGCATTCTTCATCGACCAGACTGCCGTTCGCCCCCAGTGCTAGCATGGTGTTCCAGCGGCGGGCATCGCCGTCCCGGATACCATCCATGGTCATGACGTCCCAGGGCCTGTCACTGTCGTACGAGTCATGGCAGAAACTGTCATTGATGCGTTCACAGGGATTGAAATAGCCCTTGTACTCCCCATTGATGAAGAGGTTCGCCATACTGCCCGTGCTTGACACGTGCCCC
>JADFHU010000534.1 GCA_022567055.1 Planctomycetota bacterium | reverse complement strand
TCCAAGCATTCTTAGCGAAACCACAGGCGTAGCTGATCTACGTCGCGGATTTTGCGATTGAGAAGCGATCCAAGATGGGGTGCAATTGGGCATTCAAAAGTCTAAGTTATTTCTTGCCGTTCCCTAAGGAGGTATACCTTGCGCTGCCCACCCACACCACGCTCCGGACGGAATGTCCGTGCAGCCGTTTTCGTATGCCTTGGCGGCCTCCTCCTGGCCCCATGCGTCTGCCAGGGTCAAGTTGATGCCGCCACTGCGTTAGAGGGGATGAAAACACCGCCGGATGTATCGGTTTCGCTTTTTGCCGCGGAACCGGACCTTCGCAATCCAACGGCCATGGACATCGATGCCCAGGGCCGTGTTTGGATCACGGAGGCGGTCAACTACCGACTCTTCAAGCATGAAGTGGCCGACGATCTCGGCGATCGCATCCGGGTATTGGAGGACACCGACGGCGACGGTCGCTGCGACAGGGCCTGGACCTATTACCAGGATCCGTCTCTTCAGGCGCCCCTGGGGATCGCCGTGTTGGGTGATCGCGTCTATGTCTGTCAGTCGCCGGATCTCTTTTACCTCGAGGACACCGATGGCGACGGAAAGGCCGACCGGAAGACCGTCATACTGACGGGTTTCGGGGGGGTCGATCATGACCATGCCATACACGGACTCCACTTCGGGCCCGATGGTTGGCTCTACCTGAGCGTCGGCGATGGCGGACTGGACGTCACCGACAAATCGGGGAACCGCGTCATCGCGGGAAAGGCGGGAAAGGGCAAGCCCGCGGCAAGCGTGCTGCGCTGCGATCTCGATGGCAAGCACATCGAGATGGTGGCCTGGGGCATGCGCAATCCCTATGAGCCCGCCATCAATTCCTTCGGCACGCTGTTTGTTTCCGACAATGACGACGACGGCAACCGGCAATGCCAGTTCAATTACATCATGGAAGGCGCCAACTACGGTTATTGGCCTCGGCGTAGAGGCGACAAACATGATGCTGCGGTACACTGGAACAAAGATCTACCCGGTGTGATGCCCAATGTGTTGGGCACGGGATTCGGCTCCCCTTGCGGTCTACACGTGTACGAGGGACACCACCTGCCCAATCGCCTCCTTGGCACCATTCTCCACGCCGATGCCGGGCCCGGCGTCATTCGCGCCTATACCGTGCACCCCGAGGGCGCGGGTTATCGCGGCGAGATTGAAATCCTCCTTTCCTGCGAAGAGGACAAGTGGTTTCGTCCGAGCGACATCTGTGTGGCCCCGGACGGGTCGGTCTTGGTGGCGGATTGGTACGACCCCGGGGTGGGGGGGCACAATATGAAGGACACCGCCCAAGGACGCATCTATCGGCTGGCAAGACCCGGAGCCGAGTACGAGGTCCATCCGCCGGCCATCACGTCACC
The DNA here is from genome assembly GCA_022567055.1 of Planctomycetota bacterium. Taxonomy (GTDB): domain Bacteria; phylum Planctomycetota; class Phycisphaerae; order Sedimentisphaerales; family Anaerobacaceae; genus JAIPFM01. Next base: position 3,130 of record JADFHU010000534.1, on the reverse strand, counting down.
CGAGGAAGCCGTGGCCGCCTTACGCTCCCCCAACCGGGCCACGCGGTTCCTGGCCTGGCAGAGGCTCGATCGAGCGGCGGAGGGCGGCAACACGTCTGCCCTGGAGGCGTTATATCAGAGCGATGCGCCCCATCTACGGGCACGGGCGCTGTGGCTCCTGTCTCGGTCCGCCGCCAAGGGAATGGGCTATCTGGAGCGTGCCCTTCGGGATCCCAGCATCGACATACAGGTTCAAGCCATCCGTATCCTGTGTCGGCAGGGTGACGAAGGCGTCAGCTACGCCCTTGCCCACGCCGTTGCCGCAAATGCGCAGGTGCGACGGCAGCTTCTCGTGGAAATCGGTCGTCGTGAACATCGCCACCCGTTGCTCGATCAACTCGTCGACCTGGCTGTTCAGTTCGACGTGAAGGACCGGTTCTACCGCGAAGCCGTGGGCATTGCCTTTCGCGGCATCGAGACGGAAGCCTACGCGACCATCAGGAAAAGACTGGGAAACCAATGGTCTCCCCAATTGGCGCAGTTCGCCATTCAGCTCCACCCGGAATCCGCCTTGGCAGGGGTCTGGATCGCCGCCATCAGTTCACGTCTTCCCATTGAACTCAAGCAGGATGCCATCAAGGCCCTGGATGCCATCGGAACGGCAGCCTCGGGGGCGAAGCTCATCGAGACGCTGACGGCGAATAGTGAAACGGAGTGTCGCCAATTGACACTGCACTTGCTGGCCCGCAGTGGCGGGGACATATGGCGAGAGGCGATGCGTACAGCAAACATCGATGACCTCATTCCCGCTCTGCTGGACGAGCCGGATCTCGCGGAGGCGACCTACTCTTTTATAGCGGCAGGGCGACGCAAGCGAATGCTGCCCCTTCTCTTCGCTCGTACACTGGAGAGCGTACGACCCACTGACGACCGCCTACGGGCTCTGGACTGTATCCACGCCGTCCTGCGGCAGGAAGACAGGCGACGCTATCCCCTGCCGAAGGAGGATCTCCTGACGCTCCTACACCAGTCTGATGTGTCGATTCAGGACAAGGCTCTAAAGATTCTGGGCCTCTTCAACACCAATGAAGCGCAGCAACTCCTCTTCGATTTGTTGATCGATACAGCGCTGCCGAAAGACCTTCGCAGCGCCGGCCTCAACGTCCTCGCGGAGTCGGAATCCGGCCAGTTGCGGGTGATGGGTGCCGTGGAGGAGGATACCTTCCCCCTGGACCTTCAGCTCCAAGCGAGTGAATTGGCCCATAGCAGCCGGTACGAGGACGTACGGCTCATGGCCGGCCAATTGCTGCCCCGCGAACAGAGCGCAGACGGCACGACTCTGCCGCCCCTGACTGAACTGGTAGCTATGACGGGGGATGCAAAGAAAGGGCGAGACGTCTTTCTAAAAACGGGCGCGTCGCAGTGCTACAAGTGTCATCTGGTCCAGGGAGAAGGGGGGAGCATCGGGCCCGACCTCTCGCTCATCGGCAAGAAACTGAGCAAGGAAGCCCTCCTCGAATCCATTCTCAACCCGAGTGCGGCCATTGCCCACGAATACGAAGTCTGGCTGTTCAACACCGACACGGAGGGCTTCGTCAGCGGCATTATCCACAGTGAAACCGCAGAGGCCATCGAGCTTGTCGACGCCTTGACCAACATCACCCGCATCGAAACGAAGGATATCATAGAGCGACGCAAGACCACGACATCCCTCATGCCCACGGGACTGACCGCCGGACTTTCGGTGGAAGAACTCACCGATTTGGTTGCATTTCTCACAACCCTCAAGTGACAATCACGGTTCCCGTGCTATGGGATTGAGAATGAATGGCAAGGGTGGTTTGAACCGTAGAATATCGAACAAGGAACTGCAGAATGTCGAAGGGCAGTTAACTTCACCGTTGGACATTCCGTGTTCGATATTCTGCGGTTCATTTCTAGGCGAAATGATTGGGGCACGGTTACGGATTGCCTTCTAACGATGTGAGATCTTTCAGCGTTGTCGGCTAACGACCCAGCCGATGCCGATAGGCCCAGCCTCTGGCCATGTAGTCGATGTCGAGATGCTGTTCCGGGGGTGGGTAGTCCTGGCCGTAGTTCGTGGCCCCTGAGGTGATCAGCTTGTCCACCCGCTCGATGGTGTAGCGGTCGCGCCACTTCCGCACCTCCGCGTGGCCGTCTACAAACCCCAACACACTGCTGTTGCCGTGGTTGACGGCCATGGGTCCCCACCAGCCCCAGGTCGGTTGGTTGGTAAACTCGGGGGCCGCGATGACGAAATGGTGGCGGATGTTCCAGTTGCGGGTCTCTCCGCTCTCGACGAATACGTAGCTTGTCGAGGGAGACTTGATCTGATTGAAGTTTCGGATCTGTTCGTTGTAGTTCCCGGCGGTTCGATTGGTTTGTCCATACAGACAGGTGGGGATGGAATAAGAGACAAAAACGCGGCTTAGGTCGTAAAGACTCGTGACGAAGCTGGAGGGACAGTGATAGGCGGCAGCGTTCTTGACGTAAGGGAAGAGTAACCCAGCTTCGATGCCTCGGATCTCATCTTCGTCGGTTACCTCGGGACTCGTCTGCCTGACGCCCAACAGGGTTCCGTTGGCGTTACGAGGGACGCCGATCCATCCCACGAAAGTCCCGCCCAACATGGCGTTGTCTTCGGAACTCATGATACGGCCGTCATTCTCGCCCATGTACATGTACCATCCCAGGGACAGGTTCTTGACATTGCTGAGACATCGACCCGTCGCAGCCTGTTGCTTGGCCAGCCGCAGCGCCGGCATGAGAACAGCCATCAATACCGCAATGATCGCAATTACGACCAGCAGTTCGATCAACGTGAATGCTCGTGTTTTCATGCTCTTCCCTTTTGACTTGCGACGGCCAGCGCCGATCAGTCGAGGAGCCTCTAGCCGAGCCCAACATGCAATTCGGCCGGCCCGGTACCCGCCACTTCGCTTTTAGTGTATTGCAATTGCATGTGTCAAGCAACATCTGTACTATCCCAACTTCGGTATCGATGGTTAAGAGCACCTACGCAAAATGAGTCTGCATTCGAGCGGCTTATTTTCCCTCTGGACGGCGTCAGGCTCCATCGACCATCCTCGGATGGCCTGCTTCGCCTTCCTTGCCAGAGGCAAAAACGCTC
>JADFHU010000533.1 GCA_022567055.1 Planctomycetota bacterium | reverse complement strand
CGTGTCTTTGTAATAGTCGAGTTTGCTGATTCTCTTCCAATCGGGGTGAATTCTGAAGACCGACCAAGCGGCTTCCCTGGCCTCCATGTCGTCGAAGCCCACCATGTAGGTCAGGTTGGGCATCAACTTACCCGCTATCGTCTCCCCGAAAAAGACGGGGTTAAGCCCGGTCTCGCGGAAGATCGCGATTTCGCCACCACCCTCGTTGAACATTTCGATCTTCCGCTTGGCCTTGGTGGTGTTGTGACTCTCATAGATGCGAAGTTGAAAGACGCGGGTCGCCTTCTTGGTGGGGACCTCGACCTTAGGGCAGTGGTCGAAGGACAACAGCACGGCGCTCTCGAAGCGTTGGTAGCCAGGCTCATTCTTGGGACTTTCGAGCACGGCACCGCCGGCCTCTAGGTATGTCTTGTCCGCCAGCAAGAGCGTGTTGGCGGTAGCGACGGATTCCAGAGAGGAATGGGGCAAGAGGACGTAGAGTCCCAGCTTGTCCTTCTCGGTCTCTTGGAAAACACCCACCGGACTGATCCCCTGGCGATTCAGGGCGGGAATCGCCGCGTCGGCCAAGAATTGCCCAAAGGCGGCCTGCTGTTCGGCAGAGGCGAACTCATAGTGGCGCAGGTCCAGATACTGTTTGGAGGTCCCCTTGTGATGGGAGGCATAGGCGCCGGCCTGCAGCAACACAACCAGCACAACGAGGCACAGGACTGAAAAGTGGATTGATCGTCTCATGGGTGTGTTCTCCTTGTTTTTCCTAAGTTTCCATTTCGCACAACTTCATATGGCTCTCGTGGTCCGGCAGGCGGTCACTGTTCCGTGACCCCTGCTTCTCATCTACCCGATCCCTTACTACATACTCACATCCAGGCACACTAAGTCTCCTGCCGCACTTCGGGCGTAGATCCTGCCGTTGGCCAGGACCGGTACCGTCCAGCACTTGCCCTTGAGGACCTGCGCCGATGCGATTTCCTTAAACCCGTCCGGAGAGGCGTGCGCCACCAGCAATTGCCCCTTCTCGCTCAAGACAATCAGCTTCCCATCCGCCATCATGACACTTGCCATCCCCAACCCTTCTTTCGACCACATGACCTTACCCGTTTTCACCTCCATGCAGCGAAACGCCTTGCCTCTGTTGTCTGCACCATAGGCATAGCCCCCATGTACAACGGGACTATTCAGCCAAGTCAAGAAGTCCTGGTGCTGCCACAGCTCGGTCAGTTTGTCGGCGCCAATCGAGAAGAGAGAACATCGTTGGCCCAAAAAAGAGGAGACCAGCATCTGATCGCCCAACACCACGGGATCGGCAATGTTTTCGTCGTGATGGGCTTTCCAGGGGATTTCCCAGAGCACCACGCCTGTCTTGAGCGTCACCCCTGCCAGCGTGTCCAAGCCAAAGAGGGCCACACACTGCCTACCCTCCACTTCATACTCGACCGGCGTCGAATAGCCGGCCTCTGTCGTGCCTGTCGACCAGACCAAGTCGCCGTCGGTCCTGTTCAGCGCCAGACCGTGTGTTCCCACATTCAAGACGACCAGGTTATCGACGACCAGAGCGGAGCCACTGAAGCCCCAGGTGGGGACCTTCAGACCGTGTTCCTGCGCGAGACTGCGATGCCACTGGACGGCGCCCGAGGCGGCATCGAGGCAGTACACGTCACCTGTTTTACCCAAGGTAAAAACGTTGCCATCCGCCAGAGTCGGTGTGGCGCTGGGCCCTCCTTCATAGAACTTGGGATCCAGCGGCGTCGAATAGCCATGGTGCCAGATTTCGTTACCCGTATCCACATCGAAGCAGTAGACCACATCCTGATGCAATGCCTCTTCTTTATCTCCTTTGGTGCCGGTATTGCCCATGGCGTAAACGCGGCCGGCACTGACGGTCATCGAGGAGAAGCCGATGCCGATCTCTTTTTGCCAGAGGACCTTGGGGCCACCACTGGGCCAATCGGCGGACCAATGGGTGTCCAGTGAGATGCCATTCTTGCTCGGACCACGCCAATTGGGCCAATCCGCGCCGCTCGCCGCGAAACTCATCCCAGCCACAAACACTAGGAAGAGACCCAAGCTCCAGCGACACTGCCTGCTTTTAGCCATGACAACATCCTCCGATTCGGCGTCAGGAACTCCGGGCGCCTCCTGGTTCTGGTTTCGTGTACTAGGCTCTGTCTGAAGACTCGATCTGGCTTCGAGCGGCCCTTTTCTTTAGTTGCTCTAATTACTGCTGGCACAGCCACTGTCGGAAAAAGGCAGCCGCAGTTGTCCCACCTGGCTGCATCCGGCTGCATCGACGATAGAACCAACATCGCCTGCTTCGCCGTCTTTGCCAGGCGAAAACAGCGGCTTCCTTTGTCCGAAACGCGGCTGCGCCCGCAGCCTAAAACAGCCAAAGAAAAAATTGCTCGCTCTCGGGACGACGACGAAGTTTCCAGAAAGAGCCCGGGACCTGACGTCACCTAGCCATCTCCAGCGCCGTCGTGGTGACATAGTACTTGGCCTTCATGTTGGCGATTTCCCAATCCGGCAGTTTCCCGTCGACCAGGTACTGAAGAAAGCGCTCTGTCACCTGTCCAAAATGGGCCTCATGGCCAATGCGATGCGCCTCGGGGACGATGACATGCCAACCCTCCTTGACCTTCTCGATCTTGACGCCCGGGTAGCGTGCCTGCAAGGGTCTGATGGCGTTCGGCAGCGCCATGGCCAGGGACACCCTGTTGGTACGGGTCGCCGGCTCGATAGTGAGTTCGGGTCGATAGTTCTGTTCCGGGCCTTGGCGGATAACGAGGTTCGCCTTGGTTCCCCGCAGCACCGCGAAGTGGGTATCCTTGCCGCCTTCCGGGGCCTCGTAGTTCCACATGACTCGCACCTTCACGTGCACACCCTTGATACGAAAGGAGATCTCACCGTTGGCGTAGCAGAGCAAGACGCCCTCGTCATCGAGTCGGGCCTTGAGTTCGGGAATGAAGTCATCGAGACCCGTCACGCGCTGGTATTGTTCCCGGGTGATCCGCGTGGGCCAGCGCCGGGCGGCGAGCACCTCAATATCTTGCTGATAGTCAATGGCCACCCCGGGAAAACACTGCCAGACCGCCAGATCCACCAGGTGGACCGTCACATCCACGATGCCTTCGCCCTGTTGGCTGGTGTCCATATACCAACCCGGCCGCTTCAGGGGCCGGCCGCTCACATACTTGAATAGGTGGTGCACACTTTCAAGCTCGACGGCGGGCTCCTCCAAACTGCCTGGCCGTAGCTCCCCGAAGACCGGCTCATCGTGCATCAACGCCTTCTGCAGGAGTGTGTTGATCTCGGACCGCTCGGTCATGATGTCGTAGAGCAAGACACCTTGCTCCGTGGCAACGTCGAAGGCCTCCAGCAACCGGGCAAAGCCCTGCTTGTCGATGCACATCGGCTTATCCACCAACAGGTTCAATCCCGCATCTGCACAGGCCTTGATGTAGTCTGTCTTGTGCCGATTATTGCCTGAGATGACCACCACATTACCGGGGCGATCATTCGTCATCCGCGTGAGGAAATCCTCGCCGGAGTAGACGACCTGTTCCCAATCAGTCGGATTCTCTTCGCGTGTGTTGAATGCCTGGATACGGTCGAGGTGTCCCTGCACATCCGGCCCGGCCGGGGCATAGACGTACACTTTCGAAGCAATCTGATCGTAGGTCACTTTCTGGACCAAGGCGGCGTGGAAATGCCCCGGATCCAGCGTCATCAGGGTCACCTCATTCCGGGCCCCGGTAAATCCTGCCATCGGCCCACAGGACGTGAGCGTCGTCGTCGCGACGAGCAGAGAGGCGAGATACGGCGTTTTCTTCATGATGTCTTCCTTCTGTTTGGCTCTGTCTAGGGTGCTTCATGGTACCTAGAGCAGTTCCCGAGTCAACCACAAAGTGAGCAGCGGCAGCGAGGCGTTCCCTCCCCTGCTCTATCGGGAGTCGTTCTCGCTATCTCTGCCGTTGTCGTTGTCGTAATCGTTGTCGTAATCGTAACCACCGTACTCCCCCGGACTCTCTTTCACGCAGCCGTCCCGTCGACCGAGTTTCGTCAGCATCGAAACGATTCGAATGAGCATAGCCTTGCCATCCTTGCTCTCACTGCAGTCTAACACTTCGGAGATCTCCAGAGTATCCTGAATCGCTGCACACTCCAAGGCCGATCCGCGGGCAATCTCGAAAAAGCGACGTCGATCTGGAGCGGTGCCTTTGCCATTGCCTTCTGCTATGTTGAGTAGGATTGATTGAGAGGCGCGGAGTAGTTGGTCTCTGGCATGTCGATCCATGCCGTGCAATCGTTTCGATAAGCGATAGGCCCAACCGACATACTTGAGTGAGACCTGGTATACATCGAGTTGTTCGTGGCCGAACTTCATGGTTTTTTCGATTACGACAACGACAACGAAAATCGCGAGGCGAGGCCTCTAATCGAACCTCAGATAAATCGCCCCGTCGTACCGGCCCGAGGCAACATTCTTCTGACTCTGGGGTCCCAGTTGATCCGCATTCTTCAACTTGGTCCCGTTGGCGGGAAGGCCGTGCA